>JAYOST010000017.1:7245-11565 GCA_038139365.1 Alphaproteobacteria bacterium | reverse complement strand
CATGTGACGATCCTTGCGGTCAATCAGAGTGGCTGGTACCCATGGATAACGACCATAAATTCTGTGGTCAAGGCGACATAAGTTCCCTGGCTTTGCCAAGCGAAACAGATGGCTGTGCCAAGCGAAACCGATGTCTTTGCCAAGCGAAACCGATGTCTTTGCCAAGCGAAACCGATGTGAATGAGATGGCCAGCATTTCCGAAGACGACATCCGCGACCTTCTGATTACCTCTGCCGAGGTGAAGAAGATGACAGCAGACCATTGCAGCGCCGCCACGATGCGCGCCGCCGAGATGATTGCCGGGAGCCTGCGGGCTGGTGGCAAGCTCATGTTTTGTGGCAATGGTGGATCAGCGGGTGATTCGCAGCATCTTGCCGCTGAATTCGTGGCAACTCTGGATCACCAGCGACCGCGGCACGGGCTGGCAGCGCTGGCGCTGACCACTGACACTTCCTTGTTGACAGCCTATGCCAATGATTTCGGATTTGAGGGGGTGTTTGCCCGCCAGGTCGAAACGCTCGGAAGGCCGGGGGATGTGCTGGTCGCCATCTCGACAAGCGGCAATTCTGCCAATGTGGTGAAGGCGTGCCAGGCGGCAAAGACCAATGACATTCACATCATCGGAATGACCGGCGAAGGCGGTGGCAGGATTGCCGATCTGGCCGATCTGCTGCTTGCCGTTCCCAGCTCGGTCACCATGCATATCCAGGAATCGCATATCGCGCTTGGCCATGCCATGACACTTGCCGTCGAACGGTTGATGGATGTATGACCGGAACCGGTTCGCCATTGACCAGCCTGTCCGGTAATGCCGTTGTAACAGAGCGCTGGTTGAATCAGGCATCCGACCGTTATTTTTCAGGGAGACAGCAGTGAAGCTGGCAGTCATAGGAACCGGCTATGTCGGTCTTGTTTCGGGGGCCTGTTTTTCCGAGTTCGGCTTTGATGTGACCTGCATCGACAAGGATGCGCGCAAGATCGACAGCATCAAATCGGGTGTGATGCCGATCTACGAGCCTGGGCTAGAGGATCTGGTGGCGCGCAACATCGACGCCGGACGTCTGCATTTCACCACCGAAACCGCTGCGGCTGTCGCCGCGGCAGATGCCGTCTTCATCGCGGTTGGCACGCCAACACGGCGCGGTGACGGGCATGCCGACCTGAGTTATGTGTATGACGCGGCGCGGGAGCTTGCCGCGCATATCACCGGCTATACCGTTGTGGTTACAAAATCGACGGTTCCGGTCGGCACTGGACGTGAGGTTGAAAGGATCGTCCGTAACACCAATCCCGACGCTGATTTCGACGTGGCTTCGAATCCCGAGTTTCTTCGTGAGGGGGCTGCCATCAGCGACTTCATGCGGCCTGATCGCGTGGTCGTCGGTGCCGAGACGGATCGTGCGCGTGCTCTTCTCAAGGCGCTGTACCGGCCACTCTATCTGATCGAGACGCCCGTCCTGATGACCAGCCTGGAAACAGCCGAGCTGATCAAATATGCCAGCAACGCCTTTCTGGCGGTGAAGATCTCCTACATCAACCAGATGGCCGACCTGTGTGAAAAGGTCGGGGCGGATGTCCATGATGTGTCAAAGGGCATGGGGCTCGACAAGCGAATCGGCAACAAGTTTCTGCATCCTGGCCCCGGCTATGGTGGTTCCTGTTTTCCAAAGGACACGCTGGCGCTGGTCCGGACCGCCGAGGATTATGGATCGGATGTCAGCATCGTTGACGAGGTGGTGGCCTATAACGCCGCCCGCAAGAGCGCCATGGCCGCGCGGGTGATCGCTGCCGGCGGTGGCGTTGCTGGCAAGACGGTCGCCATACTCGGTCTGTCCTTCAAGCCGGAAACCGATGATATGCGGGACAGCCCGTCGCTTGATATCGTGCCGGCGCTGGTCGAGGCGGGCGCCAGCATCCGCGCCTATGACCCGAAAGCCATGCATGAGGCGAAATCGATGCTGCCGGAGGGCGTGACCTTTGCCGACAGCGCGCTGGCCTGCCTTGCCGATGCCGACATTGCTGTGATTGTCACTGAATGGAACGAATTTCGTGCGCTGACCGCCGCGCAGTTCCTCGCCGCGATGCGTGGCACTGTGCTGGTCGATCTTCGCAATATCTACCGGCCAGATGAAATGCGGGATGCTGGCCTCATCTACCAGTCGATCGGGCGCGCATAGCCGCCCTGCTGCAGCGCGACCGCGAGAAATCCGTCCATAATCATGAGATGAGAAAATGGAGCGGGTGAAGGGATTCGAACCCTCGACCCCAACCTTGGCAAGGTTGTGCTCTACCCCTGAGCTACACCCGCGTCGCGTCGCCAACATGGATGCCGATAAGGCGGTCAGCGCGTTTCGCGTTGCGACGGTATAATCCAAGCCATCGACGCATGCAAGCGGGGAATGCAGCGGGTCAGGTGATTTTGCTGGCGATGCCAGACCCTGGCCGGTTCTGCATGGCATGCCACAGGTCTGCGCTTTGTTCCCTTTATATTTCCTGCAGGATAGTTCCCACAGGATATTTTTCGGATGATATTTTTCGCAGGCTTGCCGCAGATTTTACATCTGCGGGGTTCTAGCCCCCAGCAGCCAGCCTGTCCGCTGCCCCCGCCTGCCGGATATAGCTGTCGATGGCGTCGGCCTCGGCCTGGCTCATCACAAGGCCAAGCCTTGTCCGCCGCCAGAGAAAATCCTCACCTGTCATCACCCATTCGCGGGTGATCACCCAGTCAAGCTCGGCGGCGGTGACGCTGTGGCCGAATGGCGTGCCAAGCTCGGCGGCACTTGTCGCGCTCCCCAGTAGGTCGAAGGCCTTGGTGCCATAGGCACGGGTCAGACGCTGAGCCCAGCCCTGGTCGAGGAAGGGATAGGCCTCGCGCAGCCTGTCAATCTGTGCCCCGACCTGGTCGGCCGCGAAATCACCGCCGGGAAGCGGCGCTGTGGCTGTCCAGGTTGGATGATCATTGCCGAGCCGTGTGGCGATCTTAGCCAGTGCCGCCTCGGCCAGCCTGCGATAGGTGGTGATCTTGCCGCCGAAGACGTTCAGCAGTGGCGCACCGCTGCTGTCCTCCATCTTCAGCACATAGTCACGGGTCGCCGCTGTGGCCGAGCTGGCGCCATCATCATAGAGAGGGCGAACGCCGGAGTATCGCCAGACAATGTCTTCGCGGGTCAGTGGTGTAGCGAAATATTGCGACGCGAAATTAAGGAGATAATCAGCCTCCTCATCGGTGCAGACTGGCGGTGTGGCGGGGTCGGGATGGTCCTGGTCGGTTGTGCCGATCAGGGTGAACTGGCCCTCATAAGGGATGGCGAAGATGATCCTGGCGTCACGTCCCTGCAGAAAATAGCTCTTCTCATGGTCGAACAGTCTGCGGGTGACGATGTGGCTTCCGCGTACCAGCCTGACCCGGTCGGCGGATGTGCTGCCGACAACGCCATCTATGATGCTGGCGGCCCAGGGACCACCGGCATTCACCAGCAACCGCGAATGGACCTGCCACTCCTGTGCATCGCGCGAAAGTGTGATCAGCCAGCCGCCATCGCGGGGGCGGGCGCTGACAACCCTCGTGCGCGGCATGATCACTGCGCCGCGGTCCGCCGCGTCACGGGCGTTCAACACCACGAGGCGCGAATCCTCGATCCAGCAGTCGGAATATTCATATCCCTTGCTGAATTCGGGCTTCAGCGCCGCGCCGGCCACATCACTGCGAAGATCGACTGATTTCGTGCCCGGAAGAATGTCGCGCCCGCCAAGATGATCATAGAGGAACAGCGCGGTCCGGATCAGCCAGGCGGGACGTCGCCCCTTCATCCATGGCATGAGCATCGCCATCAGCCGCGATACGGGGGTGCCGCCTTCGAACCGCATTTCCGGGCTGTAGGGAAGAACAAAGCGCATCGGCCAGGAGATATGCGGCATTGCCCGCAGCAGCACCTCACGCTCGACAAGTGACTCGCGGACCAGTCTGAATTCCAGATATTCCAGATAGCGCAACCCGCCATGAAACAGCTTTGTCGAGGCCGAAGAGGTTGCCGCGCCAAGATCGCCCATCTCGGCAAGTCCGACGCGGATCCCGCGGCCTGCCGCATCGCGGGCAATGCCACAGCCATTGACCCCCCCGCCAATGACGAAAAGGTCATACTCCATGTTGTCCGGCATGTCGGCCATCTTGTTCATGTCCTGCGGTAAAGTGACGTGACTTCAGGCGATGTCGTGTTGCGTCGCAGTGCCAGTCTGCGCCGGGATGGACGCCGGGGTGGACGCTAGGGCAGACGTAAGCGCGCTTGCCACCTTTTGTTGCTGCGCGTCCTCAAGATAGG
>JAYOST010000017.1:4227-7145 GCA_038139365.1 Alphaproteobacteria bacterium | reverse complement strand
AAGCGCGCTTGCCACCTTTTGTTGCTGCGCGTCCTCAAGATAGGGGTGCATCGGCAACGCCATGACCCGCGCGCAAAGATCCGTCGTCACCGCCATTCCGCAACCGCTGACCGGAAAACGCCGGTAAGGCGGCTGCTGATGCATTGGCACCGGATAGTAGATCGCGCTTGGCACCCCCTGATCCTTCAGATGCGCCATCACCGTGTCGCGGTCGGCACCGGCAGGAAGTTTCACTGTATATTGCGCCCAGCTGGAAGTGGCACCGGCGGCAAGACCCGGCGTTTCGACAAGATCGCCAAGATATTCAGCGTAGCGATCGGCAACCTGCTGCCGGCGATCGAGCTCATCATCGAAAATATCCATTTTCGCGTCGAGTACCGCGGCCTGGATCGTGTCGAGCCGTGCCGTCATGCCGATGCGGATATTTTCATAGCGGGTCTTTCCCATGCCGTGAATGCGGCAGGACCGCATGATCTCTGCCTTGCTGTCATCATCGACGAACACCGCCCCGCCATCACCATAACAGCCAAGAGGCTTGGCCGGGAAAAAGCTGGTGCAGGTGATGTCGGCAAGCTGGCCAACGCGGGTGTTGTTCAGGCTGGCGCCGAAGCTCTGCGCCGCGTCATCCATCACCCACAGCCCCTCGGCATCGGCGAAGGCGCGTATCGCGGCATAATCGGCGGGCTGGCCAAAAAGCCCGACCCCGATCACCCCGACAATCTCGATGCCGGCGGCGCGGCCGGCCTCGAGCGCGGCGGGAAGCCCGGCCGGGTCGAGATTGAAGGTTGCCCCGTCCACCTCGGCGAACACCGGCACTGCGCCCAGAACCGGCATCACCTCGGCACTGGCGGCGAAGGTAAAGGAGGGAACGATAACCCCCTGGCCCGGGCGAAGCCCCTGTGCCAGCAGCGCCAGGATCAGCGCGTCGGTTCCCGAGGAACAGCTGATACAATGGCGAACGCCGGCATAGGCGGCAAGCCGTTCTTCAAGGGCGGCAACCTCAGGTCCCATGATATAGGCACCGTGGTCTAGAACGGTGGCAAGACCGGTCTCTATCTTGTCACGAATGCGCGCCTGCTGGGCGGCAAGATCGATAAAGGGAATCATCTTCAGGCTCCTTGCAGGGCGGCCGCGTCGCGCGGCGCGGGCTGTCCGAATTCGGTGTAACAATCGATCATCTGATGAAGGACCCGCTGCACGGCCAGCGCGTCCCCGATTCCGGTCAGGGCAGGCGCGCCGGTCGCACAGCTTGTGACGAAGGCCTGTACCTCCTGCATCAACGGCTCTGATTCGGCAACGGGAAGAGGCTGTGGCCCGGCACGGGTGATGGCAAAGGCTTCGCCATCGGCCAGGATGGTGTCACGATAGAGCATCAGCTTTTCAGCCCAGGGCCGGGTGTCGTCGAAGACAATCGATCCGGTGGTTCCGGTGACTGTCAGCCGGTGTTCCTTGTAGGGGCACATCCAGCTTGTCGTCATGCTGGCACTGCGCCCGCCGCCGAAGCGGAAAAATGTCGACAGCATGTCGGGGATGCCGGCGGTGACATGGCTGGCGCCGCTGCAGGCAAGATCAACCGGCGGCTCGCCCATGATGGCCAGGATCAGCGACAGGTCATGTGGGCACAGGTCATGGATCACCGATTCCGTCGCGCGGATGCGTCCCATGGCCAACCTGTTGGCGGTGACATGGCGCAGGCTGCCAATCACGCCGGCGGCAAGCTGCTCCTGCAATTCGCGGAAGGCGTCATGGTAGCGGATCAGATGACCGACCATCAGCTGCCTGCCATTCGCGCTGGCGGCGGCGGCCATGGTTTCGGCGTCTTCGAGTGTCAGGGCAAACGGCTTTTCAACATAAACATGGCATCCGTTTGCCAGTGCCCTGCAGGCCAGGTCGGCATGGGTTGGCGCGGCACTGGCGATCACCACCCCGTCGAGGCCCTCACCGGCCAGAAGATCATCGACGTTGCGGCTGTCAGTTCCGAATTCGGCGGCAAAGGCGTCGGCGCGGGCCGCGTCTATATCGGCGACCGCGGCCAGACTGCCAAGTGCCGCCAGGTTCCGCGCCAGGTTCCGGCCCCACATGCCGCAGCCGATCAATCCTATGCGTGTCATCGCCACCTGCTTTGTCGTACCCTGATGCGCTGGTGTTAGGCCGGGCTCGGGAACCGGTCAATAGTTGCATTCTGTTACACATGGTCGGGCCTGGGGAGACTTGGGTGGGGTGAGGGGCGAGACTTGGGTGGGGTGAGGGGCCAAGAGAGGGGACAAGTGAGGGGGCTGCTTGACAAACCGGGGCGGATTTCTATTTCTCTGGCATGCACTGATCACCGCGCCATTTCCCGGAGCCACAGCCATGGACGCCTCGTCCGCCTTCAAGGATAGTCTGCCGACAACACCGGAAGCGCTGATCGCGCGCCTGTCGGGTGCCGGCATCAGCTTTTCACGTCATGAACATCCGCCGCTTCGCACCGTCGAGGACGCCAAGGCCTTTCGCGGCGAGCTGGATGGCACCCATGTGAAGAACCTGTATCTTCGCGATCGCAAGAAACGCAATTATCTGGTGGTCGCGCAGGAAGACCGGGATATCGATCTAAAGGCCCTTCCAGACAAGATCGGAAGCGACAGGCTGTCCTTCGGCAGCGCCGACAGGCTGTTTGAATTCCTTGGCGTGCGCCCCGGCGCGGTCAGCCCCTTTACCCTGATCAACGATTCTGATCATCAGGTCACGCTGGTCCTCGACGCCAGCCTTCTTGAGGCGGACATGCTGTTTTTCCACCCGCTGGTGAATGATCTGACGCTCGGTGTGACAGCTGACGGGCTGCAGCGCTTCCTGGCCCTGTCCGGGCATGACCCGCTGGTCATCACCCTCTAGTCTTGGCCTGCTGACCCGGCGGGCTTGTTTTGCCGGCCTTGTTTTGC
>JAYOST010000017.1:0-4127 GCA_038139365.1 Alphaproteobacteria bacterium | reverse complement strand
GGCCTTGTTTTGCCGGCCTTGTTTTGCCGGGCCAGATGCCTAGATACATTGTGCAAAGCCGGAGTCTGGCAGGCGGGTGAAAACCGCCGCCAGCAACCTCGCGACAACGACAGAAGAAAGCAAGTGTGCCATGGAACAGATGATCGCAGCCGGCCAGACAGCGCCGGTTGATGTCACCATCGACAATTTCATGTCCGAGGTCATCGAAGCCTCGGCGAAAACCCCGACCATTGTTCAGTTCTGGGCCCCCTGGTGCGGACCGTGCAAGCAGCTTGGGCCGGTTCTGGAAAAGGTGGTCGGTGCCAACGGCGGCAAGGTACGCATGGTGCGGGTCAACATCGACGATAACACGCAGATCGCCCAACAGATGCGGGTGCAGTCGGTGCCCACCGTTTACGGTTTTGTCGATGGCCAGCCGGTTGACGGTTTTGCCGGCGCGCAGCCCGAATCCACTGTCAGGCAGTTCGTCGACAAGCTGGCTTCGATGGGTGGCGGCGCGGCTGATGTGGCTGCGATGCTCGAGGCTGGCGAAGCGGCGCTTGCCGAAGGCGACCATGACGCGGCGATGATGCAGTTCCAGCAGGTAATGGCCACCGAGCCCGAATCCGTCGCTGCCCTTGCCGGTGTCGTGCGCTGTCTGAGTGCGGCCGGTGACAGTGCTGGCGCGCGCGAGGTGATCGACCAGCTGAATGATGACTATCGTGACGACCCGGCAATGCAAGTGGCGATCGCCGCGGTGGAACTCGCCGAGAAAGTGTCGGAATCCGCTGGCGAGCTTGACTCGGCACGGGCCGCGGTGGAGGCAGATCCGGCCGATCTGGCAGCCCGCCAGGCCTATGCGCTGGCGCTCTATGCGGTGGGCCAGAATGCCGAGGCGATGGAACAGCTTCTGGAGTCGATCCGCACCGAACGTGGCTGGAATGATGACGCGGCCCGGCTTCAGCTTCTGGAATTCTTCGCGACACTTGGCGCGGCCAACCCGGATGTGATCGCGGCGCGGCGCAAGCTGTCGACGATGCTGTTTTCCTGATCTGGGCAGGCGTTGCGGACCCTTCACCCACGGATGTATTGAACCGAGGATGTAACGATGAATATCGACAAGGATGCTGCCTCGGCGCTGCCGGTGCAGATGCCTATTTTTCCCCTTCCGAACGCCCTGCTTCTGCCGGGGGGTCAGCTTCCGCTGAACATCTTCGAGCCGCGCTATCTGGCGATGGTCGAGGATGCGCTTGGTTCTGGCGGGAGGCTGATTGGCATGGTGCAGCCGATGGAGGAATCGGGTGAATTGTTTGGGATCGGCTGTGCCGGACGGATCAGCTATTTTCAGGAAACCGGCGATGGCAGATACATGATCGCGCTCAGTGGCGTCTGCCGCTTCCGCCTCCACAGTCATCAGGTGACGGCGCGTGGCTACCGCCAGGCCAATGTCGGGTGGCAGGAATTTCTCGCCGACCTTGCCGAATCCGAAACCGGGATCGGCAATCGCGACCACATGTTCGCCGTGATGCGGCGCTATTTCAATGCGCGGGGCTTCGAGGCGGACTGGGAGCAGATCGAGCAATCCGACGATAATTCGATCCTGAATACTCTGGCCATGGTCTGCCCGTTCGATGTTGCCGAGAAGCAGGCGCTTCTCGAGGCCGAGGGCATGGCCCGCCGCGCCGACCTTCTGGTGGCGATGATGGAAATGGCGCTTCACGAGGATGACGGACAGAATGACGCAAGACACTGACAGTGACGGTTCGTCCCCGGCTCTCGATCCGGCGCTTCTCGAGGTTCTGGTCTGTCCGGTAACGCATGGGCCGCTGGAATATGACCGGGTGAAGAACGAGCTTGTCAGCCATCAGCTTGGCCGTGCCTTTCCGGTTCGCGGCGGTGTGCCGGTGATGCTTCTCGACGAGGCGCGCGAGCTTGCTGAGGATGAACGAAGATGAGCACCGTCTGGCCATCGGAAATTCGTCTTGGCAGTGACAAGAAGAGCCTGTTCGTAACCTTCGAATCCGGCGAGAGCTATACCCTGAGCGCCGAACTTCTTCGCGTCGAATCCCCGTCGGCCGAGGTTCAGGGTCATGGCGTCGGCCAGAAGACAACCCCCTTTGGCAAACGCGGCGTCCGCATCACCAGTATCGAGCCCGTCGGCAATTACGCCGTGCGGCTGATTTTCGATGATGGGCATGATACCGGCCTGTTCAGCTGGGACATTCTCCATGATTACGGTGTCCGGCAGGACAGCCTGATGCAGGATTATGAAGCCCGGCTTGCCGAAGCCGGCCGAAGCCGCGACTAGCCAGCCCCCGGAAGCCGGCCCTTCAACAGGGCCGCATCGGCGAGGGCGCCGCCTTCGGCGATATCGGAAAACAGTGATTTTACCGGCAGCCTGTCGAGAACCGAAAACCCGATCCCGGCGGCCCTGCGAAGCGCTGGTGCTCTGCCGGAAAACAGCCTGTTGAGACCCGAGGTGGCAGTCGTCATCGCCAGGCGTTCCTGCAGCCTTGCGGATTCATAGGCGCTGCGAAGCGACGGATGGTCCGCGGTCAGCCCGCGCCGCAATGTGGCATGAAGGTGATCGGCGAGCACCGCCGCATCACTCAGCGCCAGATTGTATCCCTGGCCGGCAAGCGGGTGGATGGCATGAGCCGCGTCACCGGCCAGAACCAGCCCGGGAGCGGTGATCCGCCGGCGCCATGACGGGCGAAGCGGCCAGGCAAGGCGGTCACCGGCAAGACGGAGATACCCGAGCCGAGGGCCGAACGCCTCGAGACAGGCGCCCTCGAACACCGCTTCGTCAGCATCGATCAGCCGTGCCGCCTCGTCGTTTGGCAGCGTCCAGACAAGCGACATCGACTGCCCGGGCCCGGGCATCAGCGCGAAAGGCCCGCCTGACAGAAACCGCTGCCAGGCGGTGTCCTCATGATGGCGTTCGGCATGGATCATGGTCACGATCGCGGTCTGGTGCTGGCGTTCCTCGCGCCGGGTGAGGCCAGCCATCTCGGCGATCACGCTTTGCGCCCCGTCACAGGCCACTGTCAGTGATGCGCGCAGCTCGCGCATCCCGTCTGACGTGTCAAGCGACAGCGCCGCCGCGCCGCCGTCGGCCTGCCAGCCGGTGACCGTGGCCCCGCGAATTTCATCCACCTCGCGAGTCGACAGGGCATTGCGAAGCGCGGTCTGCAGGTCGCCATTGGCGACAACATATCCCATCGGCGCATCATCAGCCTGCCAGCTGAGGTCGCTTGCCGGCCGGCGGCGTGCTGCCAGGCCGGTTGGCGGCGAACCTTCGGCCACCGCGACCCGCATCACCGGTGCCGGCGGTTCGGCAAGACGCTCCCAGACACCCATGGCCGTCAGCATGCGCGCACCGGCGGCGTGGATGGTGGTGGTGCGTTCATCCGCCGGCCTGGCATCGCGCGCGGCGCGGTCGACCAGAACAATTCGTCGCGCTGATTGCGGCGGGATGGCAAACGACAGCGCCGTCGCCGTCATCAGGCCGGTAAGCCCGCCGCCGATGACCGCGACCTCATACATCGGCTGCCGCCCCCCGATCGTCGAAATTTCCGTCGTCGAAATTCCCGTCGTCGAAAATCCGGTTGTTGAAATACCGGTCGACCACATGTCGTGCCAGTGCGGCAAGGTCGGTGCCGTCAAAGAGACAGGCATGGCATCCGGCAGCCTTGCCGGCGTCGACATCGCTGTCGCGGTCGCCGATCATCACCGAGGAAGCAAGGTCTATGTTCCAGCGTCCGGCAAGGTCAAGGATCATGCCGGGTGCGGGTTTGCGGCACGTGCAGGGGGTCTTCAGCGCATCGGTCACCGCGTCCGGGTGGTGGGGACAGAAGCCAATGTCTGTGATAAGGCCACCGGCGCGCCTCGCTTCGGCACACAGATGGTCATTGAAAGCCTGCATCTGGCTGCTGGTGTAAAGCCCCTTGCCGATGCCGCCCTGGTTGGTGACGATGAAGCAGGCGATGCCGGCCCTGTGCCAGATCGCCAATGCCTCCGCCGCGCCTGGTGTCCAGGCGAAATCTTCGATCCGCCAAGTGTAGCCGTGATCAACATTCAGCGTGTTGTCACGGTCGAGAAAGACCGCCCCCAGCCTGCCGCTAGCCGGTGTCGTCACTGATGTCGTC
>JAYOST010000016.1:0-24267 GCA_038139365.1 Alphaproteobacteria bacterium | reverse complement strand
CCGGGCAGGTGTGCCACTCATTGATGGTGCTGTCATATTGCAGCCCCGGATCGGCGCAGGCCCACGCGGCATAGGCAATCTTCTCCCACAGGTCGGCTGCCTTGATCCGCTTCGCAACAGTGTTGTCGCGGCGCTTCACCAGCTCCCAGTCACCCTTGTCGAGGACCGCCTGCAGATATTCGTTGCTGACCCGTACAGAATTGTTTGAGTTCTGGCCGGCGACGGTCAGGTATGCCTCTGAGTCCCAGTCGGTGTCATAGGTCTTGAACTCGATTTCGGTATAGCCCTGGCGTGCGAACTGGATGACCCGCTGGACATAGTTTTCCGGGATCATCACCGCACGCGCTGCGAGGATGGCCTTTTTCAGAGCGCGGTTGGCGCGTGGGTCGAAACGGTCCTCACCATCGAGGCTCTCGTCATGACATGCTGCCATGACCTCGCCCATGTGAAGCTGTGCCAGCTTCGATCCGGCGACCAGCGCGGCGACCTTCTGCTCTTCGACAACCTTCCAGTCGACATAATTCTCGATATCGGGGTGGTCGACATCGACGGTGACCATCTTGGCGGCGCGGCGAGTGGTGCCGCCCGACTTGATGGCACCGGCGGCACGATCACCGATGCGAAGGAAACTCATCAGGCCGGACGATTTGCCGCCGCCCGACAGGCTCTCGCCCTCGCCGCGGATGCGGCTGAAGTTGGAGCCGGTGCCGGAGCCGTATTTGAACAGGCGGGCTTCACGGACCCACAAATCCATGATGCCGCCTTCATTCACCAGATCGTCATTCACCGACTGGATGAAGCAGGCATGCGGCTGTGGGTGTTCGTAGGCACCCGTCGAGCGGGTCAGCTTGCCGGTCTTGTAGTCGACATAGAAATGACCCTGGCTGGGCCCGTCAATGCCATAGGCCCAGTGCATGCCGGTGTTGAACCATTGCGGCGAGTTCGGCGCGGCCATCTGCGCGGCGAGCATGAAGCACATCTCGTCATAATAGGTGCGGGCATCCTCCTCGGTGGAGAAATAGCCGCCCTTCCAGCCCCAGTATGTCCAGGTGCCGGCGAGTCGGTTGAATACCTGCTTCGCTGACGTCTCACCCGTGTAGCGGTCTTCCTCGGGAAGCTTGGAAAGGGCCTTTTCATCAGGAACAGAGCGCCAGAGCCACGACGGCACAGCGCTTTCCTCGACGGTCTTCAGCTTTGCCGGCACACCCGCCTTGCGGAAATATTTCTGCGCCAGAATATCGGTCGCGACCTGCGAGAATTGCGCGGGTACCTCGATGTTTTCGGCGCGGAATACGACGGTGCCGTCTGGATTTCTGATCTCACTTGAGGCGGATCTGAATTCAAGGGATGCATAAGCGTCTGAACCTGCGGTTGTGAATCGTCTGTCGAACTTCATGAATATCGCCTCTGAATCTCTCTTTGCGAACCGCTTTTAGTGCAAGCGATTAGTGTTTGTTTTTGATCGGTTTTTTTTGGCGCCAACGGTCATAACCACAAGATTTGGTATCATTGACCCCCAGACGCTACATGATGTTGAACCCCGGTCACAAGTAACAAATTTGCAATTTCTGCTAAAAATTGGCTTGCTTTCAAAGGGAGCCTATGAATCGGGGGTGTGTCGCGCGGGCAGCTGCTGGCCCGACATCCGGCCCGACATCCGGCCCGACATCCGGCCCGGCATCCAGCCCGACATTCGGCCCGACATCCAGCCCGACATTCGGGCTGACCTTTGATCCGGCCGAAACACGATGCATCATCCTCTGGACGCAAGGTGCTGGCTCGGCCTATATTGGCGCCGGATAACACGCCGCAGAGTGTGGACCGTCGGCCGGCCGGGTATGGGGTCTGGCCGTGCCACCTGAGAGATCACAGGGTTGCCGCAATATGGACATTGTCACCAGACTTCACCTTCACTTCCGGGCGCGGCTTGTCGGCAGCGACAGTTTCGGTAACCGGTATTATGAAGAGCGCAAGGCCCGCCCCGGCAAACCGCCGCGTCGCTATGTGCGCTATAATGGTCTGGCCGAGGCCTCAAAGGTACCTGCGGACTGGCATGGCTGGCTTCACCACACCGAGGATAATCCGCCACCGGTTGAGGGCTATGCGCGCTATGGCTGGCAGCAGGACCATCTGCCGAATACCACTGGAACGCGGCACGCACACCGGCCTTCGGGTCATGTTCTGAAGGGCGGCAAACGCGCCCCCGCAACCGGTGATTACGAACCCTGGAGCCCGAACTGATCACCCGTCTGCGGATGGCTTTCCCATATGGAAACCGAAGACCCTGGATGACGATAAAAGGAGGATGGAGGCTCAGATGCAACGCAACATGCTGGAAACAGTGATGGGAGCCATCGTCCTTCTGACGGCCATCGGCTTCATGTCACTCGCCTACGAGGCTGCCAACATCCGCGGTGCCGACGGGTACGAGCTCGAGGCGGAGTTTGGTGCGACTGGCGGCTTGTCGGTCGGCGACGATGTCCGCATTTCCGGTATCAAGGTCGGGCGCGTTGTCCGTCAGGACCTCGACCCGGTCACCTACGCCGCCCGCATCGTGATGTCCCTTGACGAGCGCATCCTGGTTCCGGCTGACAGCAGCGCGCGCATCACCGCGGCTTCGCTTCTCGGCGGAAATTATCTTGAATTGATCCCGGGCGCGGATGAAGAGATGATGCAGCCGGGTGGGGTGATCTATGACACCCGTGATCCTGTCAGCCTGACCGACCTTCTTGGCAAGGCCGTATTCGCGTCCGGCAATGATCCGTCCTGATCTCAGGTCCCTGCTGCCTGGCCTCGTCCTGTTGCTGATCTCCAGCGGTGCGCGTGCCGACTGGATCGATGGCGAGCGGGCGCGCCTGCAGGCGCTCGACAAGATCACCGCCCGCATTTCAACACTTCAGGTGCCGATCGACACGCCGGTTCTGTTCGGCACGCTCAGAGTGACGGTGCGGCGCTGCGCCTACCACCCGCCGGAGGAACCTCCGGAGGACGCGGCCTTCCTGCAGATTGTCGACCATGGCTATGACAGCTCGACTCCGCCGCGCGAGGTATTTGGGGGGTGGATGTTCAGCTCCAGCCCGGCGGTTTCGGCGATGGAACATCCGGTCTATGACATCACGCTTCTCAGCTGCAAGCCTGACCTACCCGAAAGCTAGACTGCAGAACGCCTTGTCGCAGGGCTATTCAGCAAGCATGGCCTCGACCATCGGCTGGCTGTCGGATCCGGGGTCGAGATTGCCAGCCACGGCCAGCGCGTCGGCAAGACGGGTCTGGAACATGTCGCGGCTGACCTCGTAGATGCCGAATTGCATCAGGTGATCATTCGTGAACTGCGCATCGAGAAGGCTGAACCCGCCGGCGCGCAGCCGGGCCACAAGATGGACCAGTGCGATCTTGGAGGCATCGGTGCGGCGCGAGAACATCGATTCGCCGAAGAAGGCGGCGCGAAGTGCCACACCATATAGCCCGCCGACCAGTGTCTCGCCCTCCCAGACCTCGATGGAATGCGCGAAGCCGAGGCGGTGAAGCGCGACATAGAGCTGGCGAATGTCGCGGTTGATCCAGGTGTCGCTGCGCCCGTCTCGGATGGCAGCGCATTCATCAATCACCTTTGCGAAGTCGCGATTTATGGTGACGGAAAAGGGCTGGCGCCGCACCGTTCTGGCGAGCCGTCTCGGAATGTGGAATTCGTGGCGCGCGCCCTGACGCCAGGCAAGCGGGATCAGCGCCCGTACCTCGGGATCATAGAATTTGATCTCGTGGCTGTCGGCGCCGTCTGCCATCGGGAATACCCCGAGCGAATAGGCCTTGATCAGCGTTTCCGGAGAGAATGCGAAACGGTCCGCCACCCTGCCTCCTGTGATCCACCAGTAGGCGGTGCTAGTCGCCCTGGTTCAGGAAATGCTCTTCGAGCCAGCGAATGTTGTAGCTGCCATCGATCACTGCCGGCGCGTCGACCAGCCGCTCATGAAGATCAAGCGTGGTCGGGATCGGCTCGACGATGAATTCTTCAAGGGCCCGTTTCAGCCGTGCCAGGCAATGTGCCCGGTCATCGCCATAGACGATCAGTTTGGCGATCAGGCTGTCGTAATAGGGTGGAACGGAATAGCCTGAATAAAGACAGGAATCGACCCTGATCCCCGGGCCGCCCGCGGCATGGAAGGCGGAAATCCTGCCGGGTGTCGGCATGAAGGTCTCCGGGTGCTCGGCATTGATGCGGCATTCGATGGCATGGCCGGTGAAGGTGACGTCCTCCTGCTGGAAGGGAAGTTCCATGCCGGCCGCGATGCGGATCTGTTCGCGCACGAGATCGATGCCTGTGATGGCCTCGGTGATCGGGTGTTCCACCTGCAGGCGGGTGTTCATCTCGATGAAGAAGAACTCGCCATTCTCATAAAGGAATTCCATCGTGCCGACGCCAAGATAGCCCATGCGTCGGGTCGCCTCGGCGGCGATCCTGCCGATTTCGGCGCGCTGCGCGGCTGTCAGCACGGGCGAGGGGGCTTCCTCGAACAGCTTCTGGTGCCGCCGCTGGATGGAGCATTCGCGCTCGCCTAGATGTACAACATTGCCGTGGCTGTCGGCGATGACCTGCACCTCGATATGGCGCGGCTGACCCAGATAGCGTTCCAGATAGACAGTATCGTCGCCGAAGGCGGCCTTGGCCTCGGAACGGGCCGAGCTGAACGCCTCGGCGAGATTATCGGCCGTTTCTGCCACCTTCATCCCGCGGCCACCTCCCCCCGATGCGGCTTTCACCAACAACGGATAGCCGACATCGGCGCCAACGCGCTTTGCCTCTTCCAGCGTGTGAACCGCCCCGGGTGATCCCGGAACCAGCGGCAATCCGGCTTCGGCAGCGGTGATCTTCGCCTCGACCTTGTCACCCATTGACCGGATGTGACGCGGCTCCGGACCGATGAAGGTCAGGCCGTGTGCGGCGACGATCTCGGCGAAATCCGCATTCTCGGCGAGGAACCCGACCCCCGGATGCACCGCGTCGGCGCCGGTGATCTGGGCGGCGGTGATGATCGAGGCCACATTCAGGTAGGAGTCGCTGCTTGGCGGCGGGCCGATACAAACCGATTCATCGGCAAGACGAACCGGCATGGAATCGGCATCCGCCGTCGAATGCACCACGACATTGGGAATTTGCAGCTCGCGGCAAGCCCGAAGAACGCGGAGCGCGACATCGCCTCGGTTGGCTATGAGGATTTTCTTGAACATCACTCGATGACAACCAGAACTTCGCCGAATTCCACAGGTTGCCCGTTCTGCACCATGATCTGTTTCACCTTGCCGTCTGCCGGTGCTGTGATCGGGTTCATCACCTTCATCGCCTCGACGATCAGGATGGTCTGGCCCTTCTTCACCGCGTCACCAACCTCGATAAAGGCCGGTGCCTCGGGTTCGGGTGCCACATAACAGGTGCCCACCATCGGCGAGGTCACGGCGCCGGGGTGCGATGCGGCGTCAGCTGGTGCGGCATCGACCGGTGCGGGTGCAGGTGCCGCAGGCGCGGCTGCCGGCGCAGGCGCTGCAACTGCTGCGACAGCCGGTGCGGCGGCGCCGGTGACACGCGACAGCCTGACCGACATTTCCGCGGTTTCATATTCAAGCTCGGCAAGCCCGGCATCATCCAGAATGTCTGCCAGTGCCCTGACAAGCGCCGTGTTGTCCACGCTGTCTTTCCTCGGAGCTTTTGTCATTTACCGGATTCCCTCGCCATTTCCAGAATTCCCCTGATGGCCATGACATAGGACATGGCCCCAAATCCCAGCACGACTCCGTCGACAACCGCCGAGATCATAGAATGATGACGGAAGGATTCGCGCTTGTGAATATTTGAAAGATGCACTTCGATCTTGCGGCCCGGAAACAACGCCAGCGCATCGCGAAGCGCGACCGAAGTGTGCGTCAGCGCGGCGGCGTTGATGACGATCCAGTCGGCCTTGCCGCTGGCTTGCTGAATCGCGGTCACGATCTCCGCCTCGCTGTTGCTTTGCATCCAGTCCAGTACGGCGCCGTCTTTCTCGCAGATGGCGCGGCAACGCGCCTCCATGTCGGCCAATGTGTCGGCGCCATAGATATCTGGCTCACGCGTTCCGAGCATGTTCAGGTTCGGTCCGTTGACTGTCAGGATGTTCAGCTTGTCGGCCATGGGCTCCATTCTATCATTCTTCGCGTTTGGCTTTCAATTCCGTGCCAGCTGGCACCGGGCGCTAGCTGTCAGCGGCACGCTCGGCGGCGATGATCTCGCGCATCTGATCGATGCTGATGGCGCCTGGAATGACCTGTGATCCGATGATCAGGCCGGGTGTGCCGGAAATCTCCAGCCGTTCTGCGGCAGCGCGGGTGCGGTTGATCACTGCCGCCACCTGTGGGCTGTTCATGTCGGCCTGCAGCCTGTCGAGATCAGCCCCTGCGTTCTTCGCGGCATCAAGAATGCTTTCCATCGAGATGGCACCGCGCGCCGTCATCATCGCGATGTGGAATTCCGAGAAGACGCCCTGTGCCTGCGCCGCGATGCCTGCCTGGGCGGCCAGCAGGGATGTCTGGCTAAGGATCGGAAACTCCTTGATCACCAGACGGATGTCGCCATCTTCGCCGATCAGCTGCATCAGGGGCTGGAACACCCGTTTGCAGTATCCGCAATTATAGTCGCTGAACTCATATATGACGAAGCTTCCCTGCGGATTGCCAAGCACCGGGTCACCGGCGTCGTCCCGCAGCATCACCATCGCCTGTTCGCGCTGCACGCGTTCCTCGCGCTCGGCAAGGCTGATCAGCGCCTCGCGCACCACCTCGGGATTGGCGCGGATATAGTCCTCGATCATCTTGTTGAAAGCGGCACGGTCACCGTCGGCGATGTCAGCACCTGCCGGTAGCTGCAGCGAGGTGGCAAGGGCCAGTGCGGCGAGCAGCCTTACGGCCAGCAATGCGATGGGGCGGAACATGGCGTTGAAGCTCCCTTCGGATGAGTTGCGGCAAGGTATAACAACCGCCGTCGCCTTTGCCTAGCATCAACCGTGCGGGCATGGGCTCATTCGGTGTCGCGGCCATAGCGGAACAGGATGTCGCTGGCCCGGCTCTGAACCACCGGGTCAAGCCCGTCGCGCGCCAGCACACGTTTGGCTAGCTGTGCAGCGCGCTGCCTGTCACCAAGGCTGATGGCCTCGTCGGCAAGTGCCAGATCAGCTTCGGAGATGCGGCCAAGCTTGCCAAGCGCGATGCCATACTGACGGTGCAGGAAAGCCCATCCTGGTTCCGCGTCGCGTGCCTCGCGCAAAACTTCGGTGGCGCGGGTCAATTCGGCTGTCGATCCGCCGGCGATCAGTGCCCGCCCGAGGTTGAGCCGGATCAGCACACTGTCCGGAAGTTGTGTCAGCGCGGCCTCGTAGGCGCTTGCCGCATCGCCGGTGCGGGCCATGGCGAACAGCACATCGCCGCGGAATTCGTGGAAGAAGGCATCTGTCGGGAATGCGGCGACAAGCCCGTCCATATGCGCCAGTGCCGCCTTCAGATCGCCGCGTCGGAACTCACCGATGGCCCTCATATAGCTGGCGATCGTCGCATCCGGCGCCATTTCATCGGCGCGCGCCAGAATGCGTTGCGGGGATTCGGTCCAGGCCTGAAGCTTGCTGGTCACACGCTGGTAGATGGCAAGGGATTGCGGCGCAACCCGGGCCTCTTTGTGGGGGGAGCGACTGACATGGTCCTGAAGCGTTCGAAGACGCTCGGCAGCCCCCGGATGGGTGGCGTAATAGGCAGATTGCCGGCTTTCCGGAATGCTGCGCTGGCGGGCCATCCGCGCCATCAGGTCACGCAGTCCGACGGCGGATGTGCCGGTCGCCTCCAGCAACTCCATGCCGATCTCGTCGGCAACTGCCTCGTTACGGCGGCGCGAAGCCAGAAAGCCGCGGACCGCAGTGTCGTTGCCGCCGATCAGCACACCGGCGGCGGCGTCCCCGCTGCCGGCGCCGGCGGCTAGCGCGATCGCGGCGAGTGTTGCCAGCGTGGCAGTGGAACTGGCCTGCTGCAGATCATCGTCCATCCGCTGGACATGTCCTTCCTTCAGATGGCCGATTTCATGGGCCATGACGCCCAGATATTCGCGGATGTCCCGGGCCTCGGCCAAAAGGCCTGAATGCACATAGATCACCCGTTTGCCGGCGACAAAGGCGTTGTAATCAGGGTCGATCACAATCCGCACAGCAATTTCGCCCGGTGCAAATCCGGCGGCCACACTCAGCGGGGCGATCAACGCCTGCAGTCCGGTCTCGATTTCGCTGTCCCGGATCAGCCCGGCACCGGCGGGCATTATGGTGGCGTGGAGGATCACCGCCGCCAGCATCGCTGGCCTGCCAAGGCACGCGAAGGGACGCGCCATAGCGCGACATGTCGAGATGAACAGGCCCGGCATGGGGTGACTCCGATCAGATGCCATCACTAAGCCGCATGATAATGGCACATATGTGGCACCGGAGCGCCTTATCTGCTATCACGCTCGCGTTGCAGCAGATCAAAGGGTTCAGCCTGCCATGGCTTTAAAGACCACCAGTACGAATAAAGTTCCGGTTTTCCTCGCCATGGCGGTGATGAACGCGACGCAAGAGCTCGAAGCTGCGGGCGCTGACGTGATCCGTCTCGAGGTTGGCCAGCCCTCGACACCGCCGCCCGACGCGGTGAACCGGGCTCTGAGCGAAGCGCTGTCCGAGCTGTCGACACACAGTTATTCGGGTGCATTTGGTGAATGGCCGCTTCGCGAACGGATCGCGGCGCATTACGCCGACTGGTACGGGCAGAAGGTGGCCCCGGAGAAGATCGCGATCACCCCGGGATCCTCGCTTGGTTTTGCGCTGGCTTTTCTTGCCGCCTTTGACCATGGCGACCGGATCGCGCTGACAACCCCTGGCTATCCGGCCTATCGCAATCTGATGCTGGCGTTGGGGCTTGAGCCGGTGTTGATGCCGGCGCGCGCTGCCGAAGGATGGGTGCCGGATCTCGAGGCGTTGAAGGCCTCAGGCAATCTTCCTGACGGTATGTTGCTGGCCAGCCCGGCGAACCCGACCGGCGTGGTGATGACGGATGACGAGGTGCGCGAGATCTGCGAATGGTGCCATCTGAACGGCGTCAGGCTGATCATGGACGAGATTTATCACGGGCTGACTTTCACTGCAAAGACCGGCACCGCGCTGGCCTATAGTGACAGTGTCATAGTGATCAATTCCTTCTCGAAATTTTTCTGCATGACAGGCTGGCGGGTTGGCTGGGCGATCTTTCCGGATGAGCTGATCGAGCCGGTGGAACGGCTGGCGCAGAATCTCTATATCGGCTCGCCACGACCGATGCAGGCCGGCGCGTTGGCGGCTTTTGACGACTATGCGCTGCTGCAGCGTCATGTCGACAGATATCGCGAGAACCGGGATATTCTTTTGCGGGGACTGCCTGCGGATTTCCTTGGCGAGCCGGCGCCGTGTGAGGGGGCTTTCTATCTCTACGCAGACATCAGTGGCCTGGCCGGTGCGCCGGATTCCATCACCCTTGCTGATGCTATGTTGCGCGAGGCTGGTGTGGCCTGTACGCCGGGTGTGGATTTTGATCAGGAACAGGGGCACCGCCACATGCGGCTGTCCTTTGCCGGCAGTACCGCGGATATGAAAGAAGCCAGCCGCCGGATCGGCGACTGGCTTCCAGGATATCTCAGGTCGCGCTAGCGGTGCACGTCTAGCCGCGGTTCCACCAGCCGGTGCGGCGTTTCGCGGGATCGGACGAGCCGACCTCGATTACATCCTGCGGGGCTGAGCTGATCGGCGCGCGCGCGTCGCTGTCGTCATTGCCTGCCTCGCTGCCACCGCTGCTGCTGGCCACATTGCCGGCCTCATCAGCTGGCGCAGATTTGGCCTTCGGCGCAGCTTTCGCCTTTGCCGCTTTCTTCGCCGCCTTCTTCTTGGTGGTGCCGGCCGATTTCGCCGCTTTCTTGCGGGTCTTTTTGGCCGGTGCCTCAGCGGTCTCGGTGGCTTCGGCTGCCTCTATGGCCTCGCCTGCATCCCCGCTTTCGCTTTCCGGCTCAGCTTTCTTCGCCGCCTTTTTGCGGGTGCGCTTCTTCGGGGCCTCTTCTGCCGCTGTGTCGTCCGGGGATGCGTCCGCTACAGGTGCGTCGCCGCTGGCTGGGGCCGCGTCACTGGTCTCATCTTTCGTCACCGCTTCGCTCTCTGCCACGGCCTCGACGGCTACAGTTGCCGCCGCTTTCTTGCCGCGCCCGCGACTGCGGCGAGATTTCGGCTTGGCCTCCGTCTCTTCGGATCCGGCCTCTTTGGCCGTCGCCGCTACAGGTGTCTCTGCTGCTGCGTCGGCATCCGCGATCTCGTCATCATTTGCTGCCGAGGAAGCTTCGCCAGCCTCGCCAGCGTTTGCTGCGTCACCGGAATCAGCGCCACGCCGACGCCGGCGTCGGCCACCTCGGCGCCCGCGCTTGCGGCGTTTCGGCTGCTCGTCCTCGTCATCCTCTGCTGCGGCGACAGTCTCGACTGCCTCGTCCTCATCTTCATCCTCGTCTTCATCGGCACTGGCGGCGGCGGGGCTGTCCTTGCGTTGCGGGCGTTCCTGCTTGCGCTGTTTCTTGCCCTGCCATCCGATCCGCTCGACCTCGTGCTCGGTGGCGATCATGTTGTCGCCAGCCAGCACGATGATGCGAAGGCCGAGGCGTTCTTCTATACCGCTGATCACCTCGCGCTTGTGGTTGAGGATATAAAGAGCGACATCACGGTGCATGGTGATGCGAAGCTCGTCCATCTTGCCCTTCATGGCTTCATCCTCGATCACGCGGAGCATCTGCAACGCCGCGGTCTCGACCGACCTTACACGGCCGGTGCCCTCGCAGTGCGGACACATGGAGGTGATCGATTCATTGAAGCTGATACGAAGCCGCTGGCGCGACATCTCGAGAAGGCCGAAATGGCTGATCGAGCCGATCTGGATGCGGGCGCGGTCATTGCGCATCGCATCCTTCAGGCGACGCTCGACGGCGGTTTGGTTGCGGTTCTCTTCCATATCGATGAAGTCAACCACGATCAGACCGGACAGGTCGCGAAGACGAAGCTGGCGCGCCAGCTCCTCGGCGGCCTCCAGATTGGTTTTCAGCGCCGTTTCCTCGATGTTGCGCTCACGCGTCGAGCGACCCGAATTGACATCGATGGCAACAAGCGCCTCGGTCTGGTTGATCACCAGATAACCACCCGATTTCAGCGTCACCTGCGGGCTGTGGATGGTGTCCATCTGCTGCTCGACCTGGTAGCGCTGGAAGATTGGCTGCTCTTCTTCGTATTTCTGCACGCGCTTGACGTGACTCGGGATCAGCATCTTCATCTGCTGACGGGCGACCTTATAGCCGTCCTCGCCCTCGACGATCACCTCATCCACCTCGCTGGTATACAGGTCGCGGATGGAGCGCTTGATTAGATCGCCCTCTTCATGGATCAGGCTAGGGGCCTGTGACTCCAGTGTTTTCGTGCGGATTTCATCCCACAGTTTTGACAGATAGGCATAGTCGCGGGAGATTTCCGGCTTCGTGCGCTTTGCGCCGGCAGTGCGGACGATCACGGCTGTGCCGTCCTGAACGTCAAGGCCACCAACGATGGTTTTCAGACGTTTGCGATCAGCGGCGTTGGTGATTTTCCGGCTGACCCCGCCGCGACGGGTGGAGTTTGGCATGAGCACGCAATAGCGCCCGGCAAGCGAGAGATAGGTGGTCAGAGCCGCGCCTTTGTTACCGCGCTCTTCCTTCACCACCTGAACCAGCATGATCTGCTTCCGCGAGATCACTTCCTGGATCTTGTATTTGCGGGTCTGGCGCTTTGGGCGGATGTCCTCGTCCTCGTCATCCTCGCCGCCAAGGGTCTCTGGTCGGCCTTCGCCATCCTCGTCCCGATCCTCGTCCTCGGCATTCTCGCGCTCGGCCGCGACAAGCGCCTCGCGGTCCTCGACCGGAATACGATAATAATCGGGGTGGATTTCACTGAAGGCAAGGAAGCCCTGGCGATTGCCGCCATATTCGACAAATGCCGCCTGCAGTGAGGGCTCGACGCGGGTTACCCGCGCCAGATAGACATTGCCTTTGAGTTGCTTGCGGTTTTCGGTTTCGTAATCGAAATCCTCAATGCGGGTTCCACTCAGAAGAACAACCCGCGTTTCTTCGCTCTGACGAGCGTCGATCAGTAATCTTTTTGTCATTGATGTGTCTCTTCCCGACCATACATCGCGCATCCGGTCCTGTTGTGGAAACGGTGGCTATAGCTGGCCGGTGTTGGTTCGCGTGGTGAGCTGGATGTGCAGCCACCGCGAAGCCCGGCCGGATTGTCACCGGCGTCAGGTTTTGCGGGTTATCGCTGATCATCATCTTGTTTCACCACAAGGTTCAAACATGGTTTCGGGCGCCTCTGGCACATGCCGGCAGCCGCGGGACATTGTTTCAAGGTCTGGCATAGCTGCTCGGGGCGATCTCGCCCGCTGGATTAGTCTGTGCAGCGGTGGTGTCTGAACGGATGTCCGTTTTTTTCCTGCCCCGTTCTACGCGGTCTGGCACATGTTTCATGGCCGATACGCGGTGGCGGGTTTTCAGGACGTCCTGCCGCTGCAATGCTTGACTATATACACCCAAACAACAAAATGCCAATAACGTTAAATTAGCGTAAGCCACATCAGGACCGGAAGCGTAACCAGGGCCCGGTGCGGGCAGCAACGAAGTGATCCGCGAGGGGTAAGCCAATCACCATGAAGCCGCAGCCTTGCCGAATTCTGCACGTCGTTGGGTGGATGGCGGTGTTCCTTGTCATGATGACCGGTTTTCATGTGCGCGCCGCCGAGAACAGCATCACCGGCCTGCGGCTTGGCAGTGTGGATATTGGTGGGCAGCCGGCTCTGCGTGTCGTCATCGAGACCAGCAATCCGGCACGCGCCAGCCTGAAGCTGCTGAGCAACCCCTACAGGTTTGTTGTCGATTTCGCCGATACTGACTGGCAGGTCGACGGCATCGCCAGCCGTGGGCCGTTGTCACGCGATCCGGCGACATCCTACCGGTTTGGCAATCCTGATCCGACCACAGGTCGTGTGGTCATCGAAATGAATGCGCCTGCGGCACCGGTCAGGCGTTTTACCCTGCCGGCGGCGGAAGGTGGTGGCCACAGGCTGGTCTTCGATCTTGCGGACCGGGGTCCGACAGCGTTCCAGCTGGCCGGCCAGGCCCTTGCCGCGGAAGGTGCGCGCGACTATACGGCATCGCAGTCTGCGGCCCCCGGCGATGGCGCGGAACCAATGCCAAAGCCGGTTCCGCAATCGACGGCAAAGCCAGCCGTCACGATTACGCCGCCGAAGGCACGCCCGAAGAAATGGCGGGTCTTTATCGACGCCGGGCATGGCGGCAAGGACCCGGGCGCAATCGGCAGGTCGAAAACCAGGGAAAAGGACATCACTCTGGCGGCGTCGCGTGAACTGGCGGACAAGCTTCGCAGCACCGGCCTGATCGAACCGATCCTGTCACGCTCGGATGATCGCTATCTGAAACTTCGCCAGCGTATCCAGCTGGCGCGTGATCGTGAGGCTGATGTTTTCATCTCGCTTCATGCTGATGCCGCCCCTTCGGCAAAGGCGCGTGGTATTTCCGTTTTCACCCTGTCCGATACGGCATCGGACAAGGAGGCAGCTCTTCTGGCCAGAAAGGAAAATCAGGCTGATCTGATAGGCGGGCCCGACCTGTCGGTCGAGGATCCGGACGCGGCCGGCGAACTTCTTCGGATGTTCCAGCGTGAATCGATGAACCAGTCGACCTATCTGGCGAACGCCATCCTGCGGCAGATCCGCGATTTGCCGGGCGGCGACAGGCGTGGCCATCGTTTTGCCGGATTTGCCGTGTTAAAAGCCCCTGATATGCCATCGGTTCTTGTCGAGATGGGCTTCATCACCAACCGTGAGGATGAAACCAATCTCAGAGATCCGGCCTATCGCGCGAAGCTGCTCGAACGGCTGGCTCGCGCTATTATTGCTTATCTAGTCGAATACGGGCCAGGGCGCTGACGGGACGATCCATGAGGGAAAGCGAACAGACCACGCAGACCGACGGACCCGTCGATCTGACCGACATACGAACGGAAAGGCGGCGGCCCCTGCTGGTTCGCTTTCTGGGCGTGGTGGCGGTGCTGTTCAGCCTTCTGTTTCTTGGTCTGGTCGGTGCCGCGGCCGGAGTGCTGTGGATCTTCTGGACCTATGGCAAGGGCTTGCCGGATTATCACCAGCTTGCCAGCTACGAGCCACCGGTCGCCACCAGAATTCATGCCGGCAACGGGGCGCTGATTGCCGAACATGCTACCGAAAAGCGCGT
Source organism: Alphaproteobacteria bacterium (assembly GCA_038139365.1). Lineage (GTDB taxonomy): Bacteria > Pseudomonadota > Alphaproteobacteria > Puniceispirillales > Puniceispirillaceae > UBA8309. The sequence continues at coordinate 9,893 of JAYOST010000016.1, read as the reverse complement.
CTTCATGCCGGTTGAGGCGATGCCGCCGCGGCTGGTCCAGGCCTTCATTTCGGCCGAGGACAAGGCTTTTTATTCGCATTTCGGGGTTGATCCGCGCGCGCTGTTCCGCGCCGTTGTCACCAACGCGATGAATTATGGCAGCGGGCGGCGACCGATTGGTGCCTCCACCATCACCCAGCAGGTGACGAAGAATTTCCTGCTGACAAACGAGGTCTCGATTGATCGCAAGATCAAGGAAGCCATCCTGTCGATGCGCATGGAGCGGGCCTTTACCAAGGACCAGATTCTGGCCCTGTATCTAAACGAGATCTATCTCGGCCTTGGCAGCTATGGGGTGGCGGCGGCGGCGCTGAACTATTTCGACAAGTCGCTTGGCCAGTTGAGCCTTGAGGAAATGGCCTATCTTGCCGCCCTGCCAAAGGCGCCGGCCAACTACCACCCAACCCGCCGCACCCGCGCTGCCACGGCGCGCCGCAACTGGGTGCTCACTGAGATGCAGCAGAACGGGTTTATCACCGAGGAAGAGGCACTGGATGCCAAGGCGATGCCGCTGACTGTCGCCCGTCAGACCGGGTTTGACTCTGCCGATGCCCCTTATTTTGCCGAGGAGGTGAGGCGTGAGGTCGTCGCCAAATTCGGCGAGGATATGCTCTATGCCGGCGGTTTGTCGGTGCGGACCACCCTCGATACGGACCTGCAATATGCCGCGCAGATGGCGCTTCAGCGTGGGCTCGAGGCGCTGGACCGGCGTCAGGGATGGCGCGGACCGCTGGCGAGCCATACCGGCGAGGGTGACATCGACGAGATACTGGCGGTACATCAGGCGGGCATGCTTGCCGATCATTTTGCCGCGATCGTAACCGAGGTGACAAAGGATCAGGCGCAGATCTATGTTCCTGGTGCGAAAGGGGGCACTGCCGGAGGGATAAGCGGGCGCATCCCGTTTGCGCTGGCCTTCTGGGCCTACCCGCCACGGCGCGAGGATGGGGTCCGGCCACAGCCGCTCAGGGACCTTCGTGACGCGCTGGCGGTTGGCGACATCGTCATGGTGCAGCCGCCGGAGGGCACTCCGGATCTGATTCGCGATGGGTTCGAGCCGCTACCTGGAGATTTCGCGCTGTCGCAGCGTCCGCTGGTCGAGGGGGCGATTGTCGCGCTGGACCCGCATACTGGCAGGCTGCTGGCGATGAGCGGTGGTTACAATTACGCCGAATCCGAGTTCAACCGTGCCGTTCAGGCGATGCGTCAGCCAGGGTCCGCCTTCAAACCCTTCGTCTATCTCGCCGCGCTGGACCAGGGCTACAACCCGACGACCCGCATCCTTGATGCGCCGCTGGTGGTCGATCAGGGGCCCGGCAAGCCGAAATGGAAGCCGGCCAACTACACGAGACGGTTCTATGGCCCGTCGATCATGCGTGTTGGCATCGAGAAATCACGCAACCTGATGACCGCGCGCCTGGCGATGAATCTGGGTATGGACGAAATTCAGGACTATGCCCGCAAGTTTGGCCTGAATGACAATCTGCCGCCGTTGCTGTCGATGTCGCTCGGTGCTGGCGAGACAACGCTGCTGCGGTTGACCGCCGCCTACGGCATGCTTGTCAATGGCGGCAAGAAGATCACGCCAAGCCTGATTGACCGTGTGCAGGATCGCCATGGAGCCACCATCTACCGGCATGACGGGCGAAGCTGTGACGCCTGCCGCGTTGAAGGTTCCTGGCAGGGGCAGGAAATCCCGGCACTGGACGACCCGCGCGAACAACTGACTTCACCGACTTCGGCGTTCCAGATGGTCTCGATGCTGGAAGGGGTGATCAAACGCGGCACAGGCAGACGCATCGACAAGCTCGATCTCACCCTCGCAGGCAAGACCGGCACCACCAATGACAACACCAATGGCTGGTTCATCGGCTTTACCCCCGATCTGGCTGTCGGGGTGTTTGTCGGCTATGACACGCCGCGCCAGCTGGGAAAAAGCGAAACGGGTTCGACGGTGGCGGTGCCGATCTTCGGTGATTTTATCGCGGCGGCACAGGCCGGCAAGCCGGTGATCCCCTTCCGTCGTCCCGGTGGGGTGACAATTATTCCGGTGAACGCGGAAACTGGCGAGCGCGTGCTGCCTGACCATGAAAAGGCGATTTTCGAGGTGTTCAAACCCGGTCAGCGCCCCGGTGGTGCGCTGATCGATGTGCCGGGAAGCGCCGCCCGTATAGCGCCGGCAGAAGAACTTGCTATCCCGGGATTGTTCTGAAGACCGCGCTCCACGGCACGGCTTTGACCTTGTCACCTGCCGAGTGCCGCGTTACCACTACAGCCCTGCGGTGCCAGGGCGGCGTCGCGCCATGACGAGCCAGACCCAGTATCCAAGCTGAAATCAAAGCAAGCCGAGACCAATGCAAGCTGAAACCCAGGCCCATATCGACACCATCACCACGGCGATCGAGCTGTTGCGCAAGCACATCGATTTCGATGTGGCCAGCGCGCGCCTTGAAGAGCTTGAGGCACTCAGCGCCGAGGGTGACTTCTGGAATGACCAGGCAAAGGCGCAGGACGCCATGCGCGAGAAGAACAGGCTGCAGCGCCAGATCGAGGCGATCACCTCGCTGCAATCCGAGCTTGATGACGCCGCCGGCCTGATCGAGCTTGGCGAGATGGAAGGCGATGCGGATGTTGTTGCCGAGGCCGAGGCGGTGATCGCCAGTCTTGTGACCATCGCCGAGAAGAAGCAGCTTGAAAGCCTGTTGTCAGGCGAAGCTGACGGCAATGACTGCTTCCTTGAAATCCACGCCGGGGCAGGTGGCACCGAGGCGCAGGACTGGGCGTCGATGCTGGTGCGGATGTACAGCCGCTGGTGCGAACGGCGCGGCTTCGGGCTCGAGATGATCGAAGAGAGTGCCGGTGAGGAAGCCGGCATCAAGTCAGTGACCATGCGGGTGTCCGGTGACAACGCCTATGGCTGGCTGAAAACAGAATCTGGGGTTCACCGGCTGGTCCGCATTTCCCCCTATGACAGCTCGGCGCGCCGCCATACCAGCTTTGCCAGCGCCTGGATCTATCCAGTGGTGGATGACGATATCGAGATCGAGGTCGAGGACAAGGATCTGCGGGTTGATACCTATCGCGCCTCAGGTGCCGGCGGTCAGCACGTCAACAAGACGGATTCCGCCATCCGCATCACCCACATTCCGACCAATATCGTCGTGCAGTGCCAGAATGACCGATCACAGCATCGCAACCGGGCCACCGCGATGAACATGCTGAAGGCACGACTTTACGAGCTTGAACTGCAGAAACGCGAACAGGCCGCAAATGATGCGGCTTCGGCGAAGACTGATATCGGCTGGGGGAACCAGATCAGGTCCTACGTCCTGCATCCCTACCAGATGGTGAAGGACCTTCGCACCAATGTTGAGAAGGGCAATGCCGGCGGTGTCCTTGACGGGGATCTTGACGATTTCGTCGAGGCCAGCCTGGCGGCACGGGTCGGAACCCAGCGCGAAGGCTGACCCCTGTCCTGCTAGAGGCCGCGAACTGTCTCCAGCACCTCTTCGGCATGACCTGCCACCTTCACCTTTGGCCAGACGGCGGCAATGTTGCCGTCGGTGCCGATCAGGAAGGTGGCCCGCTGGATTCCCATGTATGTCTTGCCATACATTGATTTTTCGACCCAGACGCCGAATTGCTCGCAGATATCACTTGCGTCATCGGCGCCAAGCTCGACGGTGAGGCCGTGCTTGGCACGGAATTTACCCTGTTTGGCGGCGCCATCCTTGGAAATGCCGATGACAACGCAGTTCGCCGCCTCGAAATCGTCTTTCAGTGACGAAAATGCCACGGACTCCTTGGTGCAGCCGCTGGTATCGGCGCGTGGATAGAAAAACACCACCACATTTTTGCCGGCATTGTCTGCGATCGAAAAACGTCCGGTGTCGGTGGGAATGGTGAAGTTTGGTACTGTCATACCTGTCTGAAGCATTCTGATTGTCTCCTGTTGATTGATCCGGCCCGCCGATGGTCTGGCACGCTTCTTATCGAACCAGATCCTGAGTATTTTGTTTTGAGAAGTTTGTTTTGGATAGATGGGATGAGCGTCATTGATCGCAAGACAGCCTGCATGCGGCATGGTAAAAGAACCGCGGAAACCTTAGGGACAGCAGGCTGACTATGCCACAGGAAGACACGCCGCAGATTCCGGCTGGCAAGACGCGCCGTCGCTGGCACTACGTGCTGGGCGTGGCCGTGCTGGTGCTTGCCGGGCTCATCGCGACGCCCTTTGTCTACCTGTCACAGGCCGGCGGACTTTCCGGCGTATTTCAGACCCAGCTCAGCAACAGGCTTGGCGGTGCCGCCGTGACAATTGGTGATGTCGGGATTGAGCTGCGCTTGCCATCCATGTTCTTCACCCTGATCGCCTATGATGTTGAAATTGATCTGAATGACAGCCTTATCAAGGTGCCGGTGGCCAGCGCCGACTTCAGCCCGGCCAGCCTGCTGAAAGCGGCGCCTTCGGATGTGGTGCTGTCAGGCCTTGATGTCGACCTTGTGGTGAGCCCCGAGGGCTGGCAGCGGTCACAGGCTGGCGCGCTCTTCGCGGCCATGTCTGCGGCGCCGCGCGATGACAGCGGTGGGGCAGGCAGCCCGCGCAATGTCAGAATCGACACGGCACGCCTGACGGTGCGGCAGCCAGGCCCTGAAGGAGATGTCCTGCGTTTTGGTGATGTCGCGCTGTTGATGGAGGTTGCCGCGGATGGCACCTTCATCGGCACGCTCAAGGGCCAGCGCGAGACAGACAGTGGCGAAGATGGTGTGATCGCGCTGGCTGCCATAGGTGATTTTTCAACCCGTGATATCCGGCTTGAGATTGCCAGTGACTCCTTTTCCGCAGCTGCGTTTTCGCCATTTCTGCCAGGCATCCCGCCGGCCATTGCCGATGCTGGCCGGCTGTCGGGAAGCGCCATGCTGGTGGTTGCAGATTCCCGTTTGCAGGCAGCTGATATCGACATGGTGTCGATCGGTGGAAGCATCGATCTGGCACCAGCCGGTTTGCCGCGGCTTGACTATGATACGGCATCGATGGTCATGGCCTATCAGCGCGAGGCTGGTAGATTGTCGCTGGCCCAGGGCGAGGTGACGCTTGCTGATGGCCGAACGATTGCGCTGTCAGGTGATATCGGCAACTTGAACGACAATGTGGTCCAGCTTGGCTTGCGCTTTCGGGGAAACAAATGGCCGATTAACGAAATCTACACAGACTGGCCCGACGCGGTTGCCGAAGAGGTGCGGGCTGGACTCATGGAGCGTTTTGCCGGCGGCAACCTGACTGATTTCAACATCGAGCTTGCAGGCGGGTTTGACCGAACGACAGCACAATTGGAGATTGTCAGTCTGGATTTGCGCTCCGGCATGCGTGACGTTCTGGTGGATGTCGGTGCGCAGCAATATGAACGGCTGACAGGCATTGCCGATGGCTCGCTGCAGCTTCGCCTTGGTGCTGGCGGTGTTGTCGAGGCCCTGTCACTGTCGGCCGGTGTCGCCGCCGGCAGCCTTGAGCTGGCCAATTATCCAGACGCGTTACCTTTGAATCGTTTTCAGGCCACAGCATCGCTTGAAGGTAACAACATCCTCATCGAGGATGTCAGCATCTCCCTTTCCGATGGCGGGAATGTCGGGGTCTCAGGTGTTCTCGAGCTGGCAACGGGATGGAAGCTCGGGGGCGCCGAGTTCCAGATCCTGGCAGGCTCGATTGACCTTCGCAGGCTCCATGCCATTTGGCCTGAATGGATGATCAGCAAGACGCGGTCATGGGTCGCCAGCAAGATGCCGGAAGGCCGGGTCGAGGATCTGAAGCTGAATGCCACCACCAACTTCGATGGAGATCGTCCGCGGATCATCGGGCTTGATGGGTCGATCACGCTGAGTGGCGCGCGGCTTGAACTTGGCCGCCAAATTCCTGCCTTCACCGATCTCGATGGCAGGCTGACCATTGCCGAGAACCGCGGTGAGATCATTCTCACCGAAGGACGCGTCGAAGGGCTGGAGCTGTCAACCGGCCGGGTCGCCATCAATCCCGTGATCGGGGGTACGCCGTCGCTTGGCAGCACCGATCTGAAACTGTCCGGCGATATCGAAAACGCCATCCTTGTTGCCACAAATCTTGGCATGGCACGGGGAAACGGTTTCGACCTTGCCAGCATCGGCGCATCGGGCAAGGCCGAGCTGACCGTCCGCACCAGCTTCCCGATCCGTCGAAAGGTGCAGCCTGACGCCATTGATTTCGATGTCACAGGCACTGTCAGCAACGGCACATTCACCGGTTTGCCGCTTCGTGCCGATGCGCGCGAGGCCGCGTTTCGCATCGCCGTTAATCGAGAGATGTTCGAAGTGCGCGGCGATGCGCTGGTCTTCGACATTCCAACAAAACTTGCCTTTGTCAGCCGCAACGGCAACCGCGGCAGTGACGGGACCGTAAGTGAAGGGCGCGCCACCCTCGATCTGGTGACTGCGGGAAGTGACCTTGAAACCGTTGTCGAGGTGGCGTCACGGCTTGGGGTAACCGGCTTTGCGGGCGTCACGCTCTCGGATCTGCGGCTCGACGGCATCGCCGATGTGACGGTAAAGGCGGCATTCCCCACCGGCCGCAAGCTAACCCGCGCTGACATCGATCTCGAAACCGACATCGTCGTGCAAAAGGCGGGCGTTGATGGCCTGCCCGTTCTGCAATCAGCAAGGGATGTTGAATTTGTCGGGCATTTCTCAGACGCATTGAACGAGATTTCCGGGACCGCGACTCTGTTTGGCGCGCCGATGGATTTTGCGCTGACGGAAAACCGCGTGACCGACAGGCTTGTGGTCAGGGCGAATGCGCCGAACGCGCCAGGCCTTGCCAGTCTTGCCGCTGCAACCACCGGTTTCGACATATCCGGCAGCCTCGGCGGCGGCATCCAGCTGGCGACTGGTACCAGCCTCAAGGATTTCGAAATCGAGCTTGATCTTGATCTGGCAGAAACGGCGATCGATGTGCCTTCGATTGGTTGGACGAAGCTTCCCGCGGAGCCGGGAAGCGCCAGCATGCGGATCGTGCTGAAGGACGGGCGGCTGACGGCGATCGAGGATATCGACGTCAACGCTGGCAGCCTTGCCGTGATTGGCCGGGCCAGCCTGAATGGCGCAGATGACAGCGCGCCGACCATCACTGCAGCAAGTTTCCGGCGCCTGTCCTGGCCCGGCAATGACATCGAGGCGATGGAGCTGGCCCGCGACATGGAAGGCAACTGGGTGATTAACGCCGAAGCCAGGTTGATCGATCTTGTGCCGCTTCGTCGTAACCGGGGCATTGGCGAGGGGCGCCCGGTGAGTTTTGATATTCTGGCACAGCAGATCATTGTCGGGGACGGCATTTCGCTGAGTGGACATATCAGCGGCACAAAGAAGGCCGGCGGCGGTGGTGATGCCTCCTTTGCCGGAAATCTGTCATATAAGTCAAAGCCGCTGATTACCGAGAGTGAGCTTCAGCTGAGTTTTGGCAATGACGGCGATTTTCTGAATGGTGTCGGGCTTGTCGGCGGATCGGAGACAACGCTCACTTACAGTGCCGCCAAGGACACCGTGCCAGAGCTGACTATGGCCTCGCAGAATGGTGGTGGCACGCTCAGCGGGTTGAGCGTGACCGATACCATCCGGTCAGGAGAGATGTTCCTTCGTACCCGCTTTATTGATGGCTATGACAATTTCGACACGACCATCCGTATCACGAATTTCCGGGTGGTTGAGGCGCCGCGCGCCGTGCGCGCCTTTTCGGTGCTGGCGCCGGCAGGCCTTGTCGGACTGGCCCAGGGTGAGGGCACCGGCTTTGCCTGGGGCGAGGCGGAGATCCAGAAACGCGGTGAGAAGATCAATCTGACCAAGGTGACAGGCAGTGGACAGGCTGTATCGGTGGCCTTTGTCGGCCAGTATGACCGCGAGACCCGCGAGGTCGATGTCAGCGGCAATCTGGTGCCGGCAAGCTTCCTCAGCCAGATCATCGGGGCCATTCCGCTTGTCGGCGAGATCCTGACCGGGGTCGACAACGCCGGGCTTTTTGTCACGCAGTTCAGCCTGAAGGGAAACATCGATGATCCCGACTCATCGGTCACGCCGGCCTCGATCGTGCCTGGCGTACTGCGCGACCTCTTCAGCCCGTCATGGCTGCGGCGCGAAGGCGACCGAATCCTTGGCCCACTACCGGACGCGAACGGCGGTTGATCTGAAGACCTGTTGGTCTGAAAGCCGGATGGCTGCTAGGCGATGACGAGCAGGGCGTGACGCTTCTTGCCGGCAGAGATCTTTGCGCGCCCGTCGATAAAGTCGGACAGGCCGAGTGCATGATCCTCATCGGTGATGGCGATATCATTGAGCCTCGCCCCCCCGCCCTTGATCAGACGCCGCGCCTCACCGTTTGATTTGGCGAAGCCAACCGTCACCAGCGCGGTGATCATCCCCATTCCATCTGCATCATCAGCGTTGACGGTTTCTTGTGGCAGCCCGTCGCTCACCCCGCTTCCGGCGAAGGTCTGCTGCGCTGTCTGCATCGCGGCGGCGGCGGCCTCAACGCCGTGACACAGCGTCGTCGCTTCGTTCGCCAGGATGATTTTCGCCTCGTTGATCTCGGCGCCTTCAAGCTTGCTCAGCCGTTCCACTTCATCCATCGGCAGCTCGGTGAACAGGGCCAGGAAGCGATGCACATCCGCATCCTCGGTGTTGCGCCAGAATTGCCAGAAATCGAAGGCCGGCAGCCTGTCGTCATTCAGCCAGATGGCCCCGTCGGCTGTCTTGCCCATCTTCGCACCGGAGGCGGTGGTGATCAGCGGGGATGTCAGGCCGAAGATTTCCTGGCCGTCGACACGGCGGGTCAGATCGATACCGGTGACGATGTTGCCCCACTGGTCTGAACCGCCCATTTGCAACAGGCAACCATAGCGCCGGCGCAGTTCGAGGAAGTCGTAAGCCTGAAGAATGGCGTAGTTGAATTCCAGGAAGGATAGCGGTTGCTCACGGTCCAGCCGCAGCTTGACCGAATCCATGCCCATCATCCTGTTGACCGAGAAATGTGGTCCAAAGTCGCGCAGGAAGCGAATGTAGGCGAGGTTGTCGAGCCAGGAGGCGTTGTCGACCATGACCGCATCGGTCGGCCCGTCTCCGAAGGTCAGGTATTTCTCGAAAACTCTGAAGATGCCGGTCTTGTTCTGCTCAATATCATGTTCCGACAGCAGCGGGCGCGCCGAATCCTTGCCAGACGGATCACCCACTTTGGTGGTGCCGCCGCCCATCAGCACGATCGGCTTGTGGCCGGTGCGTTGCAGGGCGCGCAGCATCATGATCTGCACCAGCGAGCCGACATGCAGGCTGTCGGCGGTGCAGTCAAACCCGATATAGGCCGGTATGATCTGCTGGCATGCCTTTTCGTCAAGCGCCTCGAGATTTGTTGCCTGGTGAATGTATCCACGCTCTGCGAAGAGGCGGATCAGATCGGATTTGTGGCTCATGCTATTGCCCAACAATGGCTGATCAGAACAGCGGGTCCGGTTCGGGAATCTTTGCCAGTGACACATCCAGATAATCCGACACACGCGCGATCAGCGGATCAAGGTGATCGGTGAAGAAGTGGTTCGCGCCGGGGACAATATCCACTGCGACCTCCACACCCTTCTGGATCGAAAGGCGCTCGACAAGCTTGTGGACAGCGTCGGGCGGCACCGATGTGTCTTCCTCGCCATGGATGATCAGCCCAGAGGCCGGGCAGGGGGCAAGAAAGGAAAAATCATGGGTTGCCGCTGGCGGCGTGACCGATATGAACCCCTGGATTTCCGGACGGCGCATCATCAGCTGCATGCCGATCCACGATCCGAAGGAAAACC
>JAYOST010000015.1:22106-25073 GCA_038139365.1 Alphaproteobacteria bacterium | reverse complement strand
CCCGATCCTGTGATCCCCCGATCCTGGCGCCCCTGATGTCAGCTGCCTCTTACAGCCGCCAACCTATTCTGGCCAACCCATTCCTGCCGGCTGGCGTAAATGTGAAGCGGTTTCGGGGTCATGCCCCTGCCCATTACACACTGGCCGGTCTATAGTGCGATCGGATGCTGGCACATCGTGCCGGCTTCCGCAATTCCACCATCAGTTTCCGGACCAGCCCCGATGATCTCATCTCTTCTTGCCTTCGCCCGCCGCCATATCATTCTGTTCGGCGCGGCGAAATTCACCGCCGGCCTGGTGCTCGGTTTTGCGCTTGGAATCTATTTCCTGCCGATCCTGACGGCTGAAGAGGGACTCGACCAGGCGGCGCTGGCACAGCTTGAGGCCAGTGCCGAGCGGAGCGGCATTTTCACCCGCGACCTTGCCGGTTCGGACGCCTTTCACTGGGGTGACGGGGTGGTGCGGGTCAGCGACAGCCGCATCTGGCTGGAGGGCGAGATTGCGCCCGGTCCCGATTACAAGCTGTATCTGACACCGTCGCTGGCGCGTGATGAGGCTGAGTTCCTGGCAATCAAGGACCAGTCGGTGCGAATCGGCGATGTGAAGGCCTTCAGCAATTTCAGCCTTGCGGTGCCGGCCGGCGTGCGGGTTGGCGATTATCCCGCTCTGCTGATATGGTGCGAGGCGTTCAGTGAGTTTATCACCGCCGCGGAGCTGTCCTGATCCAGCCCCCTGCACAGAAGCTATCGAAGCAGAAGCTATCTAAGCAGGGGTTATCGAGGTATTTATGACCACACCCGCAGACCTGCGCCTTCCAGCGCCGGAGTCCATCACGCTTGAGGATATCATCCGGATCTATGAGGCGTTTCGTCCACAGATGCCACAGATGCCACGGGCACCCGCCGCATCGCGGCGGATCGAACGGCTTGTCGATCTTCTGGATCATGTCGAGGCGCTGATCCTGGACGGGTTCGGGGTGATCAATATAGGCACCTCGCGGATCGATGGAATTCTGGGGTTCCTTGACGAGGCGGCGCGCCGCGATATCGCGGTGATGGTGCTGACAAACGGGGCCGGTCAGGGGGCCGAGACCAGCTGGCGGAAATATACCGGCTGGGGGCTGAAGCTGGCGCGCGAACAGGTGGTGTCGAGCCGTGATTCGCTGGAGGCGGAGCTTGCCTCAGTCGCGTCTGGCGGTGTCGTTGCGTCACTGGGTCCGGCGGCGCGGCCGCTGGAGATTGACGGGGGGCTGACCTTTGCCGACCCGGATATGTTTGAGCGGGCCACGCATTTTGCCTTTCTTGGCGCGCTCGATTGGGCGGAATCACACCAGCGCGCGCTGGAAGACGCTCTGGCAGCTGGCGGGCGTCATCTGCTGGTGGCGAACCCGGATATCAGCGCCCCGCAGGAAGGCGGGTTTTCGGCCGAGCCCGGCTACTGGGCGGCACGCGCCGCGCAGGCAACAGGAATTCGCCCGCACTGGTTCGGGAAACCGCATGCCGGCGCTTTTGACCTGGTGCTGGCGCGGCTGGAGAGCGTGTACGGGCGGCGCTTTGATCGCGGGAAGGTGGCAATGGTTGGCGATAGTCTGCACACCGATATCCTTGGTGGTGCGGCGGCCGGGCTGCAATCGGTGTTGCTGACGGGCTATGGCCTGTTCAGCAATGGCGGCGCCGATGATATGATCCGGGCGTGCGGGATCACCCCGCACTGGATTGCCGAACGGCTTTAGCCGACGCAAGGAGAAGCCAGTGACCCTGACACGCCGTTTCTATCTCGAAGGTCTGGAATGCGCCTGCAGGATCGGGGCGTACGATCATGAAAGGCTTGGCCCGCAAAGGGTGATCATTGATGCCGAGATCCTGCTCAGTGGCGACAGTGAGCCACAGAGCGACGCGCTGGAGGCGACGCTGAATTACGATCTGATCAGATCCGCCATTCTTCAGATCGTGACGTCGCGCCATTTCGACCTTCAGGAAACACTGGCGCGGGAGATTTATGATTCGCTCGCCGGGCTTGCCGGGGTCACCGGCGTGCGGGTGCGCACGGCAAAGCCCGAAGCCTATGAGGATTGCCGGCAGATCGCCTATGAGCTGTCCAGCCTGCCCTGATCTGGGGCCGCCGCAACCGGGATGAGAGATGTTCGAGGACGCCGCCGACTTTCAGGATTATTACCGCAGCCGCCAGGGCCGCCATGTGGCGATGCGTCTGCGCCGCGGTCTGTCCGACTTCTGGTCGCGTTCGGCGAATGGCTGTAACGCTGCCATCGGCTATGCCGCGCCGGTGCTGCGCGCCGATGATCGGCCAGCGCCCCTGAATTTTGCGCCGATGCGGCTTGGCCCCTACGCGTGGCCACCAAAGGGGCCGGGGCGCACGGTGCTGGTGAATGGCCGCTCGCTGCCCCTGCAGAATGTGCAGCTCGACAGGCTGCTTTTGATCCACGCTCTCGAGTTTGACCCGAACCCGAGCCGGCTTCTTGAGGAATGCTGGCGGGTGCTCGACGGGGCTGGCCGGCTGCTGGTGATGGTGCCGAACCGCAACGGGCTGTGGGCCCGCGCCGAACGCACCCCCTTCGGTCATGGCCGGCCTTTCTCGCGCGGTCAGCTTCGCAAGCTTCTTCTTGATCATGGCTTCACCCCGGTCGAAGCAAAGACGGTGCTGTTCATGCCGCCGGCGGGGCTTGGCCTGTTTCTGCGATTCAGCCCGCAGATCGAGCGGATTGGACGCAACTGGTCGCCCAGGGTGGGCGGCGTGCTGATGATCGAGGCCGAGAAAAACCTGTATGCCCCGGCCGGCAAAACCAGTCGCCAGCGCATTACGGCTGGTCCCCGCAAACTCGCGGCGCGCCCGACCAACGCCCTCCGGGCAGGCCCTCTCGGAGAAGGGGCGGGCGAAAAGCGGGGCCCTGGGTGACCGGCGGGCTATGTTGCCGGGTATGATTGGCTGGCATGATTGGCTGGCATGATT
>JAYOST010000015.1:15191-22006 GCA_038139365.1 Alphaproteobacteria bacterium | reverse complement strand
ATGATTGGCTGGCATGATTGGCTGGCATGATTAGCTGGCACGGTGGCCATCTGATCTGCTATAGATCATGGTGTGCCGGGCGGGCCTGGGATGCGGAGGACGCCGCGTCTGAACGACCCGCCGGGCCGTTGGATGTTTCTTTTGTTCCGCTTCCGGGCGTCCCACTTCTGGCTGTTTGCGACCGCGATGACCGATAAACTCAGCGACCTGCGCCAGACCATCAATCAGCTGGATGACGACATCCTGGCACTGGTGCGCCGGCGGATGGAGCTTGCTGCAGACATCATCGCCGCGAAGCGCGATTCCGTGGCCTATCGGCCTGGACGCGAGGCCGAGGTGGTGAAGCGGCTGATCGCGGCGGCACCTGAATTGCCGGCGCAGTTGATTGTCAATGTCTGGCGGCAGCTTATGACAGCGAGTACGTCGTTGCAGAACGGCACCACCAGCATCGCCGTGCATCGTGGGGCGATGGCGGTGGCAGGATGGCATTTTGGCGCGCTGTTTCCGATCAGGGAATGTGCCGACATGTCAGCCTTGCAAGGTCTTATGGGCGCGGCCGATGGCGCCGATTTCGCCCTTGTCCCGACGTCCTGCGAGGCCGAGCTCGCCGCCTGGCTTCTCGGCGACGAGACGGTCCATGTCATCGCCAGGACACCGCTTCTTGATTCATCATCGATGCCGCCGGTCTGGATGCTGGGACGTCAGCCTGCCGACCAGGTGCGTGACGAGACAAGCCTGGTTGCGCATGATGACGGCACCGGGCCGCGGATCATCACCCGCCAGGGCCGGGTTGCCGCGCCGCTGGCGGATCTTTCGGGACCGCACCGCGTGATCGGCGTCATTGCCAGCGCGGCGCCGAACGACTAGAAGCTTGGCATGGATGTGATCTACGACAAAGTCGCCGTTATTGGCGTTGGCCTGATCGGGGCCTCGATCGCGCTTGCCGCGCGCCGCGCCGGGCTTGCCGGGCATATTGTCGGCTGTGATGCCGACCCTGCCGTCGCGCCTGAGATTGCCAGGCTTGACCTTGTCGACAGCTTTACCGCCGATGCGGCGGAGGCGGTCGCCGATGCCGATCTGGTGATCATGGCGGTGCCGGTCGGCAGGCTTGGTGACCTTGCCGCCACGATCATTCCGGTGATGAAGGACGGCGCCGTGCTGACCGACACCGGCTCGACAAAGCGCTCGGTCATCCGCGATGTTGACCCGCATGTCAGCGACCATATCCACTGGCTGCCGTCGCACCCGCTTGCGGGCACCGAACATTCCGGTCCCGCTGCCGGCTTTGCCGAACTTTTCGAGGGACGTTTCTGGTTGATTCTGCCGCGCGACGTGCCGGCGGAGGTGGTGCAGCGTTTTGAACGGTTCCTGAGCGGCATGGGGTCGGTCTGCGAGCGCATGGACGCGGACTATCATGACAAGGTGCTGGCGCTGACCTCACACCTGCCGCATCTGATTGCCTACACCATTGTCGCCACGGCGGTCGATCTGGAAAGCCAGCTGAAGAATGATGTCATCCGGTTCTCGGCGTCGGGTTTCCGCGACTTTACCCGCATCGCCGCGTCCGATCCGGTGATGTGGCGCGATGTTTTCATCAATAATGACGAGGCGGTGCTGGAGATGCTGCAACGCTTCACCGAGGATCTGTCCTATCTGCAGCGCGCCATCCGCTGGGGCGAGAAGGACAAGCTGGAGACGCTGTTCACGCGGACGCGCGAAATCCGGCGCTCGATCATCGACGCCGGCCAGAGCTAGCATTCAGACGGCTGATCCGCGGTTGACGCTGATGGGCTAGATGCGGATGGTCTCGGCAAGATATTTGGCGTATTCGCGGGCCAGAAGGCGCAGCATCGCCCGGTCCCGCCACCAGAAATCGAGACGCAGATCATTCGGCGTCACCGCCCATTGATACAGATCCAGTTCCGGCATTTCCCTGGCGAAGACAACAAGTGCCCGCGGCATGTGATAGCTTGCCGTGACAAGCCGCAGCGTGCGCATCTCATGCTTCATCGCCCAGCGCCGCGCCGCAATCGCGTTGCCGCGTGTGTTGCCAGCGGTGAAATCGAGCTCGACGCAGCAGAACAGCGCGTTCGCCTGACGGTCGTTCAGCTTCAGCTCCTGGACCAGAACGGCGCGGTTCACACCTTCCCCGACGCCAGAGATCAGCATCCGTCCGGCCTTGCCCTCGGTCAGCAGCCATAGCCCGTCATCAAGACGCTGCTGGCCGCCGGTGACTGCAACAATGCCGTCTGTGAACTGCAATCCGCCGGCTGGCGGCTTTGGCAGGGTCAGGACGAAATGCTGCAGACCGGCGATAAGCGAGGCCAGCGCGATTACGGTGTAAACCGCCAGATACCTCAGAATCCGATCCAACCTGACCGGATTCGTCTGGCCGTCTGATTTCGGGCTTGCCGTCATTCTGCGCCTGTCCCTTTCCGACCTGGCCGGGGCCGGACACATGCCCGACATGAGAACAAATGTAGCACAAAACAGCGTCCGGCAATCCAAAAAGCGCCGCGATGCCCACCTGAGGTGTGTCCATGTGACGATTTTCTCCCAGCGCTCTTTGGTCTGCCGACACTCTGCGATAAGGTGGAGATGGCGCGGATGGTGCCGACAACAGCAAACGGACCGGGCGGATGCTTCTGACCTGCCCCAACTGCGAAACGGTGTTTCGCGTCGACAGCGAGCGTATCGGTGCCACGGGGCAGCCGGTGAGGTGTTCTGTGTGCGCGCATGTCTGGCAGGCAGAACCGCCAATGCTGATGCCTGAAGCCGAGGCCGGTGAGATGCGCAGTGCGATCGGCGCGGTGTTGACGCCTTTCATCATTCTGGTGCTGGTTCTCGGGATCGGCGTTGGTGCCATTCAGCAGCGCTCCACCATCACCGCTTACGCGCCGGGGCTGATCACCATCTATGACCGGCTCGGGCTGGCGGTGCGCCCGCAGATCGACAGGCTCAAGATCATCGACCTCGACGCCGAATATGCCGGTGACACGCTGCGGCTTCGCGGCAGACTGGTGAACCAGGCGGCGGTCTATGTGCATGCGCCGGCGCTGGAGGTCACGGTATTGTCGGCCGGTGGCGAGGCGCTGTTCACCGAAATCATCCAGCCAGATGACGCCATTATCAAGCCGGCGCGCTCCACCGATTTCTTCGCGCAGCTGGTGATGGAGGAAGGGCGTGAGCCAACCGTGACGGTGACCATGCGAAGCGACGCGGTCATCCGCAGCATGCCCTGATCAGGAATCAGGACGGGGTGCCCGGTGCCGGGCGATGCCTAGGCGAATGTCGGCAGCTCTTCCTCGGCAAGCAGGTCGGCGACGCTGCGCTGGCGGCGCAGGACATGAAGCTCATCATCAAGCACCATCACCTCGCCAGCCGGCGGGCGGGTGTTGTAGGATGATGCCATGACCGCGCCATAGGCACCTGCCGACATCACCGCCAGAAGATCGCCACTGACAAGCGACGGCATCATCCTGTCCAGCCCCAGATAGTCGCCCGTCTCGCATATCGGCCCGACGATGTCGGCCGGTCCTTCAATGCTGCCAAGCGGCCCGACAGGTTGAATCGCGTGATGTGCTTCATACAGTGTGGGACGAAGCAGGTCGTTCATCGCCGCGTCAACAATCACAAACCGCTTGTTGTCGCCATGCTTGACGTGGATTACGGCACACATCAGAAGCCCGTTATTGGCGACAATCGACCGCCCGGGCTCGAACCCCAGACGAAAGCCGCTGTCAGCAAAGGTCCGCTGGACCAGCGCGCCATAAGCGGTGAAGTCGGTGGGCTCGCCATGCTGGTAATCGACCCCGATACCGCCGCCAAGGTCGAGGGTTGGCACCGGCAGGCCTTCGCCGCGAAGGGCCGTGCCAAAATCCAGCAACGCCGCGTAGGCACGCTCGAAAGGATCAAGGTCGAGAATCTGCGAGCCGATATGAACCGCCAGCCCCGCCGGTGTGATATGCGCGTCCTCGGCCATCCGGCGATACAGCGTGGCGGCCTCGTTCTGCGAGGTGGAGACACCGAATTTCGTCGATCGCTGGCCGGTGGAGATCTTTGCATGCGTCTTTGGCGCGACATCGACATTCACGCGCAGTGCGACCGGCGCGGCAACACCTCTGGCGGCGGCCACCTGGCTGATCATTTCGATCTCCTGGTGACTTTCTGCATTGATCTGTCCGATGCCGGCATCCAGCGCTGCGCCGATCTCGGCGGCGGTCTTGCCGACCCCGGAAAAGACGATCTTGCCGGCTGGCACACCGGCGGCAAGGGCGCGTTCCATCTCGCCGCCTGAGACGATGTCGGCGCCGGCGCCGTGGCGGGCCAGAAGCGCGATCACGCCAAGTGCGGAATTCGCCTTCAGCGCGAAATGCACGGTGCCGTTCACCGGTGCGACGGCAGCTGCAAACCGTCCGAAGTCATCGCGGATGCCGTCACCCGCATAGACATAGAGCGGTGTGGCGTGGTTGGCGGCGATGTCGGCGAGGCGAAGCGCGCCTACGCGCAGCATGCCCTCTGAATCGCGGGTGAATGATGCCATGAGCGTCTCTCTTCCGGCCGCGGTCAGGATGTGCTGCTGCTGTCCGCCGGCACTTGCGACGGGCGGTAGGGATCGCCGCGCTTGCCGCAGGCGCTCAAACCGCCAAGCGCCAGCATCAGCACCATGATCATCACGCCAATTTGTCTTGCAGCCATCACTGTCTCCCTTTTTGCTGGCGGCGGGTCCTGTCGGATCAGCCGCTGTCGAGGCCGAAGCGAGTCCGTGCCTCGGCGATACGGGCACGCACTTCATCCGGCGCGGTGCCGCCAAAGCTCTTGCGCATGGCCACGGCAGCCTCGCAGGACAGGATATCCATCACATCCGAGGTGATCCGTGGCTCGACAGCCTGCATCTCGTCCAGGCTCAGCGCATCAAGATCGCATCCCTTCGCGGCGGCGATGGCGACAATGGAACCGCTGACATGGTGCGCCTCACGGAAGGGAAGGCCAAGGTCCCGCACCAGATAGTCGGCAAGGTCGGTGGCCGTTGGAAACCCCTGGTCCAGCGCGGCACGCATGTTGTCCGGGTTCGCTGTCATATCGGCCACCATGCCGGTGGTCGCGGCGATGGCGATGCCAAGCGCATCGGCGGCGTCAAAGACACCTTCCTTGTCTTCCTGCATGTCCTTGCCATAGGCCAGCGGCAACCCTTTCAGGACGATCAGCAACCCGTTCAGTGCGCCAATGATCCGCCCAGGCTTGGCGCGCACCAGCTCGGCGGCGTCGGGATTGCGTTTCTGCGGCATGATCGACGAGCCGGTGGTGAAAGCATCGGACAGGCTGATGAAGCCGAACCTGTCGGAACACCAGATCACCATTTCCTCGGCAAGGCGTGACATATGCACCGCACAGATCGCCGCCGCGGCCAGGAATTCCAGTGCGAAGTCACGGTCCGAGACAGCATCCATGGCGTTCGCCATCGGTCTGGTGAACCCAAGAAGCTCAGCTGTCATATGGCGGTCTGTCGGAAAGCCGGTGCCGGCAAGCGCGGCCGCGCCAAGCGGCGATTCATTCAGCCGTTCGCGGGCATCGGCAAACCGGCCCCGGTCGCGCCCGAACATTTCGACATAGGCCATCAGGTGAAAGCCAAAGGTCACCGGCTGGGCTGTCTGCAAATGCGTGTAGCCGGGCATCAGCGTATCGGCATGTTCAGCCGCCCGCCGCAGCAGCGCATCCTGCAACGCGGCAAGCGACGCATCGACAGAATCGATCAGTTCGCGCACCCACAGCCTGAAATCGGTGGCCACCTGGTCGTTGCGCGAGCGTGCCGTATGCAGGCGGCGCGCCGGCTCACCGATCAATTCGGCAAGCCGCGACTCGATGTTCATATGGATGTCCTCGAGCGCCGCGGAAAAGGTAAAGCTGCCACTGGCGATCTCGGCGGCGATGCTGTCCAGCCCGCCATGAATGGCGTCGCGATCGGCCTCGGTGATGATGCCGCAGGCGGCCAGCATGCTGGCGTGCGCGCGCGAACCGGCGATATCCTGCCGGTACAGCCGCTTGTCATAATCGATCGAGGCGTTGATCTCCTGCATCAGCTGCGAGGGTCCGCTTGAGAAGCGTCCGCCCCAGATGCTAGACTTGCCGATCTCGGTTTCGGGAATGTCCTTGTCGCTGCCGGTCATGGCCTGATCTGCCTACGATCCGCCTTGGCGGACCTTGTCTATCTGGAAAAAGTGCATGTTTTATAGACGGCTTTTGACGATATTACAGCCAAAAACACCGGTGATGCGGGTGGCCGTGCGGGCGCTGGCCATTCTTGCGGTGCTGCTGACGGACCCGATGGCCGGCATGGCAGATGGTGCCCCTGCACCGCCGGCGCGCGAGGATGCGCCGCCGATGATCTCGCAGATTGTTGACGAAACAGGTGCCGCCTTCACGCTGGCGGACCTTGCCGGTGCGCCGGTGCTGGTCAATTTCTGGGCCACCTGGTGCGCCCCCTGCATTGCCGAGCTGCCGGCGTTGTCCCGCGCCGCTGCCGCGCTGGCGGATGACGGGGTGACGGTGCTTCTGGTCTCGATTGATCGCGGCGGGGCGAAAAAGGCGCTGCCTTTCCTCGAGACCTATGGTGTCACCGGGGTGCGGCTTGGCTTTGATCCGCGCGCGAAGCTGTCACGCGAGACCGGGGTGCGAGGGCTGCCGACAACGCTGCTGCTGGATCGCGGCCAGCGCGATGCCTGGCGTTTTGTCGGGCCGTTTGAATGGGATGATCCGGCGATGCTGGCGATGATCCGCGGGTTGCTGGCAGACTAGGCGCCCAAAAAGACCAGAAT
>JAYOST010000015.1:11332-15091 GCA_038139365.1 Alphaproteobacteria bacterium | reverse complement strand
GGGCGGCATAAAAAAGGGCGGCATGGGGCCGCCCTTCGCGTTTGAATGTCAGGCTCGTGTCAGCCAAGCTTTGTTTCAAGCTCGGGAACAGCCTCGAACAGGTCGGCGACAAGACCAAAATCGGCAACCTGGAAGATCGGTGCCTCTTCGTCCTTGTTGATGGCGACGATGACCTTGCTGTCCTTCATGCCAGCGAGGTGCTGGATGGCACCGGAAATGCCGACGGCGACATAGAGGTCCGGCGCGACGACCTTGCCGGTCTGGCCAACCTGATAGTCGTTCGGCACGAAGCCGGCATCGACGGCGGCGCGCGAGGCACCGACGGCGGCGCCAAGCTTGTCGGCGACCTTTTCCAGCATCGCGAAGTTCGCACCGTCCTGCATGCCGCGGCCACCCGAAATCACGATCGGCGCGCTGGTCAGTTCCGGACGCTCGGAGCTGGACAGCTCCGACTTCACATAGCTCGACAGGCCACTGTCACCGCTGTTACCGCTGGCGTCCACTGCCTCGATGGCGGCGCTTCCCCCCTCGGCGGCGGCGGCCTCGAAGGCGGTGCCGCGAACGGTCACGACCTTGATGGCCTCACCCGAGGTGACGGTGGCGATGGCGTTGCCGGCATAGATCGGGCGCTGGAAGGTATCGGCGCTTTCGACCTTGATGATGTCGGACACCTGCATCACGTCGAGAAGCGCTGCGACACGCGGCATGATGTTCTTGCCGGTGGTCGTGGCCGGGGCCATCAGATGGGTGTAGCCGGACGCGATCGACTGGATCAGCGGGGCCACATTCTCGGCAATGCCGTGGGCCATGCTGGCATCGGCCGCGGTCAGCACCTTGGTGACGCCGTCGATGGCGGCGGCGGCGCTGGCGACATCACCGCTGGCGTCACCGGCGACGAGAACATGGATCTCGCCGCCGATTTGCCTGGCGGCGGTCACGGTGTTCAGCGTGGCTGGAACCAGCTGGCCATTGTCATGGTCTGCAAGGATCAGGATGCTCATGATCAGATCACCTTTGCTTCGTTTTTCAGTTTGTCCACAAGTTCAGCGACATCGGATACCTTGATTCCGGCCTCACGGGCAGGCGGCTCTTCGACGCGGGTGATGGTCAGGCGCGGTTCGATATCGACACCAAGGTCGGCAGCGCTCATCGAATCCAGCGGCTTTTTCTTGGCCTTCATGATGTTTGGAAGCGAGGCGTAGCGTGGCTCGTTCAGGCGTAGATCGACGGTGACGACGGCAGGCATCTTCACTTCCAGATGCTCAAGACCGCCATCGACCTCACGGATCACCGCGGCGGTATCACCCTTGATCTCGATGCCCGATACGAATGTGCCCTGGGCCCAGCCCAGAAGCGCGGCCAGCATCTGGCCGGTCTGGTTACAGTCATCATCGATGGCCTGCTTGCCGACAAAGACCAGACCAGGCTCTTCGCGGGAAACAACCTCTTTCAGCAGCTTGGCGACGGCCAGCGGCTCAATCTCGTGCGGCGCCTCGATATGGATTCCGCGGTCGGCGCCCATGGCGAGGGCGGTGCGGATGGTCTCCTGATTCTGGCTCGGGCCGATCGAAACGGCAACCACTTCGTCAGCACCGCCAGCCTCTTTCAGGCGCAACGCCTCTTCGACCGCGATTTCGTCAAACGGGTTCATCGCCATTTTCACGTTGGCGAGTTCGACGCCGGTATTGTCGGCCTTCACGCGAACCTTGACGTTGTAGTCAATGACGCGTTTGACCGGGACTAGCACCTTCATCTCTTGCTCCTCTGTCGGGATTCCAGAATTTCGTCCAAGGCATAACCTCTCGGGAGGCTGAAAACTTGCTTAATTCTGGCCAGAATTTTGTCCGGGACGCCACAAGATATCGGTTTTACCACCATCATTCAATGTGCGGGCCAGAACGAATAAATGGTCAGACAGCCTGTTGATATAGTGCATCGCCGGTTCGCTCAGCACTTCCTCGCTTGCCAGTTCGGTCATCCGGCGCTCGGCGCGGCGGGTCACGGTGCGCGCCAGATGCAGCCAGGCGGCGGCCGGCGATCCCCCGGGGAGGATGAAGCTTGTCAGCGGCTGAAGATCGGCATTCATGGCGTCGATCTCGGTCTCGAGCCGCGTCACCTGTTCGGTGGTGATGCGAAGCGCCGGCTTGTCGCTTTCCGGTGTGGCAAGGTCGGCACCAAGGTCGAACAGATCATTCTGGATCCGTCCCAGCATCTCGTCGGTCGCGCCGTCGCAGTGCAATCTGGCAAGGCCGATGACCGAGTTTGCCTCGTCGACCTCGCCAAAGGCAGCGGGCCTGCCAGAATGTTTCGCCACCCGCCGCCCGTTGACAAGGCTGGTCTCGCCGCCATCACCGGTGCGGGTGTAGATCTTGTTCAGTTTCACCATCGATGAAAGTCCTTCTTGCCTGGCGGGGTGGTCTGACTGGATCGGTCTGGTTCGCTGCCGCTGGCTGGATCACCCAGCGCCGCGCCGCCACCAGATCAGCCCCAGAATCACGATCAGGGCGATCGCCTGGAAAATGATGCGGTAGCGCATGATCCGGTTGGAGTTCTTGACATTGTAGTCACCACCGCGCGCCATCGTCAGGACGCCCCAGCCGAGAATGCCGGCGACAATCGCCAGCGCAATAACGAGGATAAGCTTGTCCGGGGCCATGGTCTGATAGATGCCTTGCTGTGCGGTACTGTGGGATAGATAGGCCGGTGCCGCCGGAAAAGCTAGGTCGCTGGCTAGATATCGCCGACCTCGGCGTCAAAGCGTCGCGCCGCCGCGACAAGCGTGTTGCGAAGAAGGCAGGCGATGGTCATCGGCCCGACGCCGCCAGGCACCGGCGTGATCGCGCCGGCAACGGCGGCGGCGCTGTCGAAATCGACATCGCCGGTCAGCCGGAATTTGCCTTCGCCGCGTTCCGGTGCCGGCACCCGGTTGATGCCGACATCAATGACGATCGCGCCCGGCTTGACGAAGTCACCGGTGATCATTTCCGGCCTGCCGACGGCAGCCACAAGGATGTCGGCGGCGGCGCAGACGGCGGCCAGGTCACGGGTGCGCGAATGCGCGATGGTGACCGTGCAGTTCTGTTGCAACAAAAGCTGGGCCATCGGCTTGCCGACAATGTTGGAGCGGCCAACGACCACCGCGTTCAATCCCGAAAGATCGCCGATCTCCTCCTGAAGCAGCAGCAGACAACCAAAAGGCGTACAGGGGACCAGTGCCGGCTGGCCGGTCGCCAGATTGCCGGCATTCACCACATGGAACCCGTCGACATCCTTGTCCGGCGCGACGGCGTTGATCACCGCAGCCTCGTCGATCTGTGCGGGCAGCGGCAGCTGCACCAGAATCCCGTCAACGCCATCATCCCGGTTCAACTGGTCGATGAGGTCGAGAAGATCGGCCTCGCTGGTGTCGGCGTTCAGCCGGTGCTCGATGGAGCGCATGCCGGCGGCGGTTGTGCGCTCGATCTTGTTGCGGACATAAACGGCGCTTGCCGCATTGTCACCGACCAGCACCACGGCCAGGGCCGGGGGTCTGCCGATGGTCGCGGCCAGCGCGGCGGCGCGCACGCCGACTTTAGCCACCAGCGTTTCCGAAAATGCCTTGCCGTCAATCAGCCGTGCTCCGGTCATCCCATATCCCCCGCAATTCCGTCATCTGTGGCGCCGGCGCGCCAGCATCCGTTTCATGGCGACGCATGATGCGCCGCGGTGTCATTATTCCCCGCCGGGTTTGCGTCGCTTTGTTCCCCCGGTACGACATTG
>JAYOST010000015.1:5739-11232 GCA_038139365.1 Alphaproteobacteria bacterium | reverse complement strand
GCCAGCAAGCCGATCAGAAGGTTGCGCAGGAAATTGGCAGCCAGCAGCAGGATGATCGGGCTGATGTCGATCCCGCCAAGGTCGGGCAGCACCCGCCGCACCATCGACATCAGCGGTTCATGAATGCGGCCAAGGAAGTTGGTGGCGATACGCACCGCCGGCTGCCACGGGTTGATAATCCGAAAGGCCACAAGCCAGTTGATGATCACATAGGCAAGCATGGTCCAGATATAGAGGTTGACGATCTGGTCGATGAGCAGGATCACGGCGGTCATTATGGGCCTTTCAGGTTGCGTCTCTGGTCGCCAATCTACACGCAGGACGGGTTGAAATTCAATGCCATCGGCATGGTTTCATCAGCTGATTTACATCGATGTTTCCGGTTGCGCCGGACTGGCCGAGCCTCTACATCACCCACATGACGCCACACACCACACAACCACGGCAGAGGGCGCGCCTTGCGCTCATCATCGCTGCTATCGCGATCTTCCTGGCGGTGGCCGGCGCGGTGTTCTGGCTGTCCGAGCAGCAGGCCCGCAGGATGAATGTCGGGATTCCTGATTTCCGTGGCGATCTGTTCACCCTTGTCGACCAGACCGGCGCCGAACGCCGGCCGGAGGATTTTGCCGGAGCGCCGGTAGCCCTGTTCTATGGCTATACCTACTGCCCCGATGTCTGTCCGATGACGCTGACGCTTCTGGCGAACGCGCTTGACGATGTGGCGGCGCGGGGGATTGATACCGGCCCGCTCCAGACCCTTCTGATCACCGTTGATGCAGACCGCGATACGCCGGACCAGCTTGCCGCCTATCTGTCGCTGTTCGACATGGCTGTGACCGGCCTGACTGGCAGCGCCGCGCAGCTTGATGCCGCCCGCCGGGCGTTCGGTGCCTATGCCAAACGGGTCGAGGATAAGGACGGGGTGGTGCTGTTCGACCATTCGGCGACGGTCTTTCTGTTCGATGCGGACGGGCGTTTCACCGGTACGATCGTGTTCAACGAGCCGCCGGAATTTGTTGTCGAGAAGCTGGCCCGCCTGTTTGCTGGGACCTGAATTTGCCCCAGAGCGAAAGCACCGCGAAGTGACATCGCCTTAGGATGGCTTCGCCCGAGGTGGCTTCGCATGCGTGGATTAAACCTTTCCGGGTAAAAATATTGCAATTTTCATCCTGCGCTTTTGCCTGTTTATGAATCTGTTGCATCATCCTTTCGTATCATTGCATCGCAGGGGGGGATGGAAGTGTGGATCAGGGCTGCTTGGCTGTCGTCCGTCAGGATCAAGGGTGCCGGTGGGTCTTTTCAGCCCTGCTTCTGGGGACCTGTCTGTTTCCTGGCCATGGCACAGCGCAATCATTCTCGGCGGCGAACCCGAAAGCGACGGCGTTGTTGACTGGTGCCGTGACCCCCGCAATTGCGGAAGCCCATTTTCTGCAGACGATGTCGGCGCTGCTTCGTCAAAGCCGCGCCGCGGAAGCCTATCAGCTTGGCCGGATCGCCCTGAAGGCGCATGCTGGTTCCGCCCGGATCAGACTGGCCCTCGCCTATGCAGCCGAGGCCAGCGGCAAATGCCAGATTGCGATCCATCGTCACCATCTGTCTGGCCGGAACATGGCGCTTCCCTACAGGCGTCTCATGGATGTCATGCGGACCAAATGCGACGGGTTATGGCAGCGTGAAGTGACCCTGAGCGTGACGACCGGTTACCGTAAATCGCTGGTTGACCGGGCGCGGCATGTCAGCCTGCGGCCCGCGCCGGGCTCGGTAATTCACGGGCTCTGCAAGCGGCTTCGCGGACTTTGCAATCCTGATGCCGTTTTCCGGATCACTGGCGCGCGTGCCTCCGGCATCGACATCTGGACACAGCTTTCAATTGGCCATTTGTACAGCGATGGTGGCAAGTGGGATGTTGCCATCACGCCGGCGTTGTTTGTGCGCAGTCCACGCCGCAGCGGTTATCGCGGCGGAGGCGGAAGCCTGCGCCTGGAGGCGCTGCGTTATCTGGATGGTGGGCGAAAGCTGCAGGTCTTCACCGAGACCGGGGCCTCTTACTTCCAGCAGGGCGACACGCAGCCCGCCATTGCTCAGAAGCACCGCAAGGTCGGCATGGAGCTGGTGGTGCCGCATGGCGAGTTGCTGGCCTCGCGAATCGGACATCATCGTCTCTGGGTAACGTCACGATGGCTTGATCTTCGCCACCGGGTGAGTGATGTCCACCTTGCCGCAGACGGTGGCGGAACCCTGTCTGGATGGATCGGGATCGCTATGGAGAGAGGCAGCCAGTCCGGACCTGGCCTGCTGCCGGGGTCGCTGGCACAGACCAGGCAAGCTGGTATCAGACTGCGCCTCACACAGATGGAAATCGATCTCCATCATCTTCTCCGGCGCGAGACATTCAGTGGCGTGCTTCCCTTTCTCGCCGCCCCGCACCGCGCAACAACGCAGAGCACAGGCGTTGCGTTGACCCCGAGACTTGCCTTGGCGTCAAATCTCAAGGTTGTGCTGTCTTTGACTCATCGGAGAATATTGTCGCCTGATCCCTACCGCCCCAGAGTGACAAAAAATCTATTTCTGACAATAAAATACAGACTTCAGAGCGGACCAATGGCCAGCTCAAAAATATAACCAATGGTTGATTTGTTAGTAAAAAATCAGATGCCGGTGTCATCCTGTCGGGCTATCTTTGAGCACAATCACACTCAATTCCCTGTCCAAATGCAGTTGTCCAAATACGGTTGTCCAAACCAAGTTGTCAAAACCCAATCGCCGACGCCGAAGCACGGGCGAGTCCCGATCACAACCCAACAAATGAGGGAGCCTGGCGATGCAGATGATCCTTGCCTATGAAAACAGCCTCAGCCGTGATTTCGCGGCGCGGCATCTTGCCGGATCCGATGCGTTGCTGAAGATTCACTCTGTGGCAAGCCTGGAGCAGAGTATCGCGCTTGCCAACCGGCTTGACCGGTTGGATGTGGTTGCGCTGGATCTGGGCCTTCATGATCTTGAAGGTGTGGCTGGGCTCCGCCGGTTCAAGCGTGACTGCCGGCATAATGTACCGGTGGTGCTGACCGGCGCGCAGCCGGGTTCGATCACGGCGAATGTCCTGGTCGCCGCTGGCGGTGCCGGATTTCTTCCCTACCATATGAGCCCGGAGGCGCTTCTTAGTGCCCTGCGGCTCGTTGCCGCCGGGGAACGGTATGTCCCGGCTGAAATGATGGTTACACGCGGTGTGCCGAAGAGTGACATCACCCTGACAATGCGCGAACGCGATGTTCTCTCCGGTCTTCGTTCAGGCCTGAGCAACAAGGAAATCGCTGATAATCTTTCACTCAGCGAAGTCACCGTCAAACATCACATCAAGAGCCTTCGCGGCAAGCTTGGCGCACGCAACCGCGTTCATGCTGTCTGCCGTGCCAACGACCTCGACATCAGCTAGCCCTGGCCGGCCCCGCCAGCGCGCGAGCTGGCTGACCGCCGATGGTGACAGCTACCGGTTCTGGCGGTTTTCCACAAGATCGGTCACCACCCCAGGATCGGTCAGCGTCGAGGTGTCGCCAAGCTCGGCATAGTCATTCGCCGCGATCTTGCGCAGGATCCGGCGCATGATCTTGCCGGAGCGTGTTTTCGGGAGTTGCGGCGCCCATTGCAGAAGGTCGGGGGTGGCGATCGGGCCGATTTCCTTGCGTGTCCACTGGCGCAGCTCGGCGCGCAGCTCGTCGCTTGGCTCGACCCCCTCGATCAGCGTGACATAGGCATAGATCCCCTGACCTTTGATGTCGTGCGGATAGCCGACAACCGCCGATTCCGCCACCTGTGGGTGGGCAACAAGCGCGGATTCGATCTCTGCCGTTCCCATCCGGTGGCCGGAAACATTGAGTACGTCATCAACCCGGCCGGTGATCCAGAAATAGCCATCCTCGTCGCGGCGCGCGCCGTCACCCGAGAAATAGCGCCCCGGGAAGGTGGTGAAATAGGTGTCGATGAACCGCTGGTGGTCACCATAGACGGTGCGCATCTGGCCGGGCCAGGACTGCGCGATGCACAGATTGCCGTCGAGTGCCCCCTCGAGAACATTGTTCTCGCTATCGACAAGCACCGGCATGATGCCGAAGAAAGGCCGTGTCGCCGAGCCAGGCTTGGTCGAGGTGGCACCGGGAAGCGGCGTGATCAGGATGCCGCCGGTTTCGGTCTGCCACCAGGTGTCGACGATCGGGCACCGGCCATCGCCAACAACATCGTGGTACCACATCCAGGCTTCCGGGTTGATTGGCTCGCCGACGCTTCCCAGGAGGCGCAGCGAAGACCGGTCGCAGCCGGTGACCGGTGCGTCGCCTTCGCGCATCAGCGCGCGGATGGCGGTCGGCGCGGTGTAGAAGATGTTGACCCTGTGCTTCTCGACAACCTGCCAGAAACGCGAGCTGTCGGGCCAGGTTGGCACGCCCTCGAACATCAGCGTTGTCGCGCCATTCGCCAGCGGCCCGTAGACAATATAGCTGTGGCCGGTGACCCAGCCGACATCGGCGGTGCACCAATAGACGTCACCATCCCTGTAGTCGAACACATATTGATGCGTCATCGAGGCATAAACCATGTAGCCGCCGGTGGTGTGAAGCACACCCTTCGGCTTGCCGGTGGAGCCCGAGGTGTAGAGGATGAACATCGGGTCCTCGGCATTCATCTCCTCTGGCGGGCAGTCGGTCGAGGCACCGTCCATCGCCTCGTGATACCAGACATCGCGGCCTTCGACCCAGGCGATGTCACCACCGGTGCGCCGCACGACAACCACTTTGGTGCAGTCAGGGCAGGAGGCGAGCGCCGCATCGGTGTTCGCCTTCAGCGGCACCGGCTTGCCGCCGCGAACGCCTTCATCCGCGGTGATCACCATGTTGGAATCGCAATCCCGGATGCGCCCGGCGAGCGCGTCCGGCGAGAAGCCGCCAAACACCACCGAATGCACCGCGCCAATGCGCGCACAGGCCAGCATCGCCACCGTGGCTTCCGGGATCATCGGCATATAGATGGTGATGCGATCGCCCTTCCTCGCGCCCTCGGCCTTCAGCACATTTGCGAATTTGCAGACTTCCTCATGCAGTTCGGCATAGGTGATGTGCCGCGAATCGGCAGGGTCGTCACCTTCCCAGATGATCGCCGTCTGGTCGCCGCGTGTTTCCAGATGCCGGTCAAGGCAGTTGGCGGCGGCGTTCAGCGTGCCGTCGGCATACCAGCGTATATGAAGATCCTGCGCATCGTAGGAGACATCGCTGATCTGGCTGTAGGGGGTGATCCAGTCGATGCGCTTGCCATGTTCGGCCCAGAAGGCGTCAGGATCGGCAATCGACGCGGCATACATCGTCTCATAGCCGGCGTGATCGATCAGCGCTCTGGCGACGGTGCTCTCGCTCGGGGCAAACATTCTGTCCTGGGTCATGAATTTCCTCCCACCCGAAACGCCGGTCCATCGCGCCTTGACGGGCGCTGACGGCGGCCATTGAAAGA
>JAYOST010000015.1:0-5639 GCA_038139365.1 Alphaproteobacteria bacterium | reverse complement strand
CTGGTTTTGGGCGATCTGGTCTTCGGTCATGCCTTTGCGGTGATGCCTCTTGTGACGAAACGCGTCTTCGTGGCAACCATAGCAGCCGTTCGCCATGCTCACCACCTGAACACAACCTGCCGCTGAACCGGGTGGTGGACCGCACTCGGGGACAGGTTGTTATTTGCCGCTGCGAGGCATATGTTCTGCTGCATGAACGACCAGATATCGACCCCCATTCCTTCTCCCGACACCGCGCCTTTGGACCCCGAGCATGGCCCCAGGAATGAACCCGGGAACACATCCGGGCATGAATTCGACCATGCCGGCGGCCACATGGTGCGTCCGGTGCAGATCGGCGCGATCAACTGGATCGGTCTGTGGACGCTCTACAAACGTGAGGTCCAGCGGTTTGCCAAGGTCGGAATGCAGACGGTGATCGCGCCGGTGATCACCTCGATGTTGTTTCTGATGGTTTTCGCCGTCGCCGTCGGTGACCGCGCGCAGCTGGCAGGCGATGTCAGCTTCATCGCGTTTCTGGTGCCCGGGCTGGCGATGATGACGGTTCTGCAGAACGCGTTCGCCAACAGCTCATCCTCGCTTGTGGTCTCCAAGGTCCAGGGCAATATCGTGGATCTTCTGATGCCGCCGATCGGTCCTGGCGAGCTGTTGTTCGGCCTTGCCGCAGGCGGGATGACCCGCGGCATTGCCGTCGGCCTTGTCGCGGTTCTGGTGCTTGGCGTCTTTGGTGGATTGTCGCTTCCGGCAGCACCGCTGACGGCGCTGGCCTTCCTGATTCTGGGGTCACTGGCGATGGCTTTCGCCGGGGTGCTCGCCGGGGTCTGGTCCAACAAGTTCGACGAGATGGCGGCGATCACCAATTTCATCATCCAGCCACTCGCCTTTCTGTCGGGAACCTTCTATTCGGTCGACAGGCTGCCGGCACCTTTTGACAGCATCGCCACGATGAACCCGTTCTTCTATGCCATAGACGGGTTTCGCTACGGGTTGATCGGGGTTGCCGACCGCCCCATCGCCACCGGCCTGATCGGTTTGTTTCTGGTGAATGTTGTTCTTGGTTGGCTGTGCTACCGTGTGCTGAAATCGGGCTGGCGCTTGAAGAGCTGAGGGGCAGAAGATGACAGCGGCTGAAGGGACAAAGCAGGAGGCTGGGACGATGAACGGAATCCTGCCGGTACAGGAAATCCGCCGGATGATCGCGGACGGCGCCATTAGCGCTGTTGCCGAGATGACCGCGGCGCAGATGCAGCCCGCCAGCATTGATCTGCGCCTTGGCAGGCGCGCCTGGCGGGTGCAATCCTCCTTTCTTCCCGGCTCCGGAACCCGCGTCGAGGACAAGCTCGACAGGCTGGCCATGCATCAGCTTGATCTTGCCGGCGGCGCGGTGCTGGAACGCGGCTGTGTCTATATTGTCGAGCTTCAGGAATCGCTGCGCCTTCCCGTTGATGTGTCGGCGATGGCGAATCCGAAAAGCTCCACTGGCCGGCTTGATATCTTCACCCGCCTGATCACCGACGGCGCGTCTGAATTCGAGGCGGTGGCCGCCGGCTATGAAGGCCCGCTCTATGCGGAAATCTCGCCGCGCACTTTTTCGGTGCTGGTGCGGCCTGGCTCCTGCCTGTCACAGCTTCGTCTGCGGCGCGGCCCGGCGGCAATGTCGGATGACGCGATGATCCAGCTGCAGCGTGATGTTGGGCTCGTCCGCGGCACAACGGACGTCGATATCCGTGACGGGGTGGCGCTCAGCGTCAACCTGACCCCGTCAGACGCGGATGACATCATCGGCTGGCGCGCGCGCAAACATGCCGGCCTGGTTGATATCGATGCGCCGGCAAGCTGTCAGGCCAGCGATTTCTGGGAACGGCTGACGACATCGGACCTTGTCGCCCGCGGTCTGGTTCTGCATCCTGATGAATTCTACATTCTCGCCAGCCGCGAATTCGTGACGGTGCCGCGCGACCATGCGGCTGAAATGCGGGCCTATGACACCCGGGTTGGCGAATTTCGCGCGCATTACGCCGGGTTCTTCGACCCCGGTTTCGGCATGGCCGAGCTTGGTGCCAGCACCACCCGTGCCGTTCTCGAGGTGCGATCGCATGATGTCCCCTTCCTGATCGAGGAAGGCCAGACCGTCTGCCGCCTTGTCTATGAGCCGATGGCCGAAGTGCCGGACGCGCTCTATGGCGCGGCAGGATCAAGATCGAACTACCAGTCGCAGGGCCTGCGCCTGGCAAAGCATTTCATCCAGGGCTGACATCGGCGTCCCTCAGCCTGATGGCACCTCGACATCTCAGGTTGACAAGACCTGTCAAAATGCCGAATTTGGCGGTCCTCCGATGCTGTTATCAAGACCACCGGCACCGCTGTCGACGGGCTGGTGGTTTGATGTTTTCGGCATTGGACACCTGAAGACAGCACAACGATCACATAGCGACCACACAACCAGCACAGGCCCGACTGAGAGATGAGCGCCTCGCACCCGACAGATGTCCCGATGAACGCTACCCCGCCGTCAGCCGCCACAAGCGCGGTGATGAAGACCTATGGCCGTGCCGACCTTGCTTTTGTGAAGGGCGAGGGAAGCTGGCTGATCACCGAGGAGGGCGAGCGGTATCTGGATTGCGCCAGCGGTATCGCTGTGAACACGCTCGGCCATTCACATCCGGCGCTGGTCGCCGCGCTTCGCGAACAGGCTGGCAAACTGTGGCATACCTCCAATCTCTACCGTATTCCGGGGCAGGAGCGTGTTGCCGCGAAGCTGGCGGAACTGACCGGTCTGGATCAGGTCTATTTCTGCAATTCGGGGGCAGAGGCGAATGAATCCGCGGTGAAAATCGCGCGGCGCGCGGCGCATGAGCGTGGCGAAACCGACCGCATGACCATCCTGTGCGCCACCGGCTCGTTCCATGGCCGCACGCTAGGCATGCTGGCAGCCACCGACAAGCCCGCAAACCGGACCGGTTTCGGCCCGATGCCGGATGGTTTTGAGCATGTGCCCTTCGGTAATCTGAACGCGCTTCGCGACAGGCTTGGCCCGCATGTGGCCGCGATCATGATCGAGCCGGTGCAGGGCGAGGGCGGGGCGCGCGACGCGCAGGACGACTATCTTCGCGGTGTGCGCGCGGCGGCCGATGAATTCGGTGCGCTGCTGATCGCCGACGAGGTGCAGTCGGGGATTGGCCGGACCGGCACGCTGTTCGCCTATCAGACCGCCGGCATTCACCCTGATATCATTGCCGTCGCCAAGGGGCTTGGCGGCGGATTTCCGGTTGGCGCGGTGATTGCCAGCGCCGAGGTTGGCAACGCGATGACGCCGGGAACGCATGGCTCGACCTTCGCCGGCAACCCGCTGGCAATGGCGGTGGCCGAGGTGGTGCTGGACGAGCTTGGTGCGCCAGGCTTCCTTGCCGATGTGCGCCGCCGCGCCGATATCATGATGTCGGCGCTTCGCGCGGTGGCGAGCCGGCATCCCGGCAAGATTGTCGAGGTGCGCGGCCGCGGCTTTCTGTGCGGCGTGCGGCTGGCTGAGGCGGTGGCCGCCGGCGATGTGGTCGTGGCGCTTCGTGATGCCAGGCTGCTGACGGCGCCCGCTGCCGAGAATACGGTGCGGTTCTTGCCGCCGCTGACAATCAGCGAAGAGGATATCGGGCTTGCCGTGTCGCGTTTTGAAGAGGTGCTCGCCGCGTTTGGCGAGGCTGGGGATGATAGCTGATGAGACATTTTCTCGACCTGCGGGATTTTGACAGCGCCACGCTGCAGGGGATACTTGACCATGCGGCCGGCATGAAAGCGGCGTTGAAGGCTGGCACGGTCGGCGAGCGTCCGCTTGCCGGCAAGTCGGTGGCGATGATCTTCGAGAAACCCTCGACCCGCACCCGCGTTTCCTTTGAAGTCGGGATCACCCAGCTTGGCGGTACGCCGCTGATGCTTTCGGCGCAGGATCTGCAGGTGGGACGCGGTGAAAGTATCGAGGATACGGCACGCGTATTATCGCGCTATGTCGATGCGATCACCATCCGCTGTTTTTCACATGATACGCTGCTGACGCTTGCCGAGCATGCCACCGTGCCGGTGGTGAACGCGCTGACGGCGCGCTCGCACCCTTGTCAGATCATGGCCGACCTGCAGACGATGATAGAGCGCCATGGTGCCCTTGACGGGCAGATCGTCACCTGGATCGGTGATGGCAACAATGTTGCCACAAGCTGGATCGAGGCGGCCGCCCGCTTCAATTTCCAGCTTCGCATGGCCTGTCCCGAGGGTTATGCCCCGCCAGCCGAGCTGGTGGCATGGGCACGGGCCGAGGGCGCTGATCTGGTGCTGTTTGACTCGGCGCTTGAAGCCGCCAGCGGAAGCCAGACGCTGGTGACCGATGTGTGGATTTCGATGGGTGATGAAGAGGGCACGCGCCGCAAGGATTTCAAGCCGTTCCAGGTGAATGAGGACCTTCTTGCCGCCGCCGCTGGCGACGCCATTGTCCTGCATTGCCTGCCGGCCTGGCGCGGGCTGGAAATCACCGACGCGGTGATGGATGGGCCGCAATCCGCAGTGTTTGACGAGGCCGAAAACAGGCTGCACGCGCAAAAGGCCGTGCTGGCCTGGTGCGTCAGCGGCAACTAGGACGCCGGACGCTGGACGAACGAAACCCCGAATTCCTGCTGCGGAGTGTGATGTGGCCGTAATTGATCCCGCCGGGGCCGGTGCCCAGATCCTGCCTTTCTATCTTGCCGGCGATACAGGCGACAGCGCGCTGATCCGTGGCCGCCTCGCCTCGGTTGGCGGGCCTGCAACAAGCATTCTGAACCGCCATGCTTATCCTGACGCGGTGGCAAGCCTCCAGGCCGAGGCGCTGGCGATTGCCGCCTGTCTGTCCACCTTCATGAAATTTGACGGGGTCTTCACTCTGCAGGCGAAAGGTGACGGCTATGTGAAGACACTCCTTGCCGACATGACATCGGACGGCGCGCTGCGTGGCTATGCCGCCTTCGAGGACGAGAGCGAACCGCAGATCGGTGGTGACATGGTGGCCGGCATGTCGGCCAGTGTGCCGGCACTTCTCGGCAGCGGCTATGTCGCTTTCACGGTTGATCAGGGCGGTGAGAATGGCCGCTATCAGGGGATTGTCGAGCTGAGCGGCGAGACACTCAGTGACGCGGCGATGGCCTGGTTCGCCAATTCCGAGCAGGTCGACAGCCATATCGTCGCCGCAGCCCGCAAGGGCGAGCATGGCTGGACAGCCAGCGCGTTGATGGTGCAGCGCGTCGCCGCCGATGGCGGCATCCTCGCAGATGGTGCCGGAGATGGTGCCGGAGGTGGGGTCGGCGCGGCGCAGGATGACGCCTGGAACACCGCCGAAATGCTGCTTCGCTCGGTCACCCGCGAGGAGCTTGTCGATCCGGTTCTCGCCCCCGAGGATCTGGTGTTCCGGCTGTTCAACGCACTTCGCCCGCATGTCGCGCCAGCGCAGCCGGTGATGGATCAATGCCGGTGCAACCCGGAAAAGGTCGAGGCCGTTCTGGCGCGGATGTCAGCAGAGGAGCTTGCCGATCTTGTGGCCGATTCGGGCATGATCGAGGTGACCTGCGAGTTCTGCAAGACGATGCGGGCCGTTGATCCCGGCCTTTCACGGCATTAGGCCC
>JAYOST010000014.1:9912-26466 GCA_038139365.1 Alphaproteobacteria bacterium | reverse complement strand
TTCACAGCGTGCTCCATGCCAGAAACCCATCGCCTTGGCACCGGTGGCCACGTATACTTCGCCATGTTTGATGCGCCCTATTTAATGCGACCTGTTTAGTGCGCCATGTTCCTGGGGAGGTGCCATGAACACCAAACGCGACCCGCGCCTGCTCCATGGCGCTGATATCAGGCAGTGGATTCTGCCGGGTGTCGAGGCGGATATCGCCGTGCTTGGCAAAGGCTGCAGGGTCGGCCCGGTAACAGCGATGGTAACGGCGATGGTAACGGCAACGGCAACGATGATGGTGCTGATGCTGGTGCTGATTCGCAATGCCGCCACCGCCTTTGACCAACAGATCGATCTTGGCTGGGTGTGAGGATGTGATGGACCCTATCGACCGGATATTCGCTGACGGGTTTTGCACAGACCCTTACTGGTGGGATCATGTGCCGCGCGACCAGAATGCCGGCCTGCCTGCCGAGGCGTTGCCGGACCGTGCCGATGTTGTGGTGATCGGGTCCGGCTACGCCGGGCTTCACGCCGCCATCACTCTGGCCCGGGACGGCGCTGATGTGGTGGTGCTGGAGGCTGGGCCGCTCGGCTTTGGGGCGTCGACGCGCAATGGCGGGATGGTGTCGGGCGGGGTGAATGTTGGCAAGCATGCCAGCATCGAGCCTGCGCAGGCTGACGAAATGCTGGCCGAGGCGGCGGCATCCTATGGCTGGTTCGAACAATTCATCGCCGATGAGGGGATAGATGCTGTCTATCAGCGGTGCGGGCGGTTTGTCGGGGCGCATACAAGCGACGCCTGGAAGCGCCAGCAGACGCAGCTTGCCCGCCTCAATGATATCGCCGATTCCGGCGCCAGGATGGTGCCTGAGGAGCAGACCCGCGATCATGTCACCACCGATTTCTATCGCGGCGGCATGCTGCTGGACCGCAGCGGCGCGGTGCACCCGGCGAAGCTTCATCATGGTGTGCTGTCGGTCGCTGAGGCCGCCGGGGTCCGGCTGTTTGGCGGTATCAGGGCCGGGGCGATCAGCAAGCTGGCCGGCGGTCTGAAGGTGGAAACAAGCCGGCATGCGATCACGGCCGGCGCGGTGATTGTCGCCACCAATGGCTATTCCGGTGATCTCAGCCCCTGGCACCAACGGCGTGTGGTGCCGGTGCCGTCCTACCAGATCGCCACCGAGGAACTTGGTGCGGATGCTGTCACCGCGCTGTTTCCGTCACACCGGATGATCGCCGACACGAAAAGACTGCTGTTCTATTTCCGGCCTTCGCCGGACCGCAAGCGGGTGCTGTTTGGTGGCCGCGCGCGCTATCTCCGACATGACCCGGCGGCCGGAGCACGGCTTCTCCACGCCCGCATGCTTGGCATTTTCCCACAGCTTGCCGGGGTGAGGCTGTCGCATGGCTGGTGGGGCAATGTCGCCTATCTCCGCGATGGCGTGCCGCATCTTGACGAAAGCCGGCCGGAGTCGCTTCCCGGCGTCTTTCATGCCCTCGGGTGCCATGGCAGCGGCGTGGTGATGATGAGCTGGCTTGGCCACCGCACAGGGCTGCTCGCGGGCGGCAGGCTGAACCGTCCGAGCGCCTTTTCCAGGCGGCCGATGGCCCCCTTTCCGGCCTATAACGGCATGCCCTGGTTCCTCCCTGTCGTTGGCCGCTATTACCAGTTTCGCGATTGGCTGGACCGAAGGCTGGACGGCTGATGCCGGGATGCACAAGGGTGCATCGTGGCAGTTGACTCGGTTTGATACCGAACCGCATACTCGGCGCATTGAACCAACGGGTGTCAGCGGCGCGCCTGCCGGAGACGGGGCGGCTGCTGAAGACTAGGGAGGCCCCCATGACCCATCATCGCAAGACATCGATCATTGCCGCCGCCGCGGTGCTGTCGCTGTCGGCAGGCGCAGCCGTCGCGCAGGAACTCAATGTCTATAACTGGTCGGATTATATCGCCGAGGACACGATCGCCAATTTCGAAGCGGAAACCGGCATCAAGGTGACCTACGATGTTTATGATTCGAATGAGGTGCTTGAAGCCAAGATGCTGGCCGGCTCGTCGGGTTATGACGTTGTCGTGCCAACCGGCGACTTCCTGGCGCGCGGCCGCGAGGCCGGTGCCTATCAGGATCTCGACCTTGGCAAGCTTGCCAATTACAGCCAGCAGGACATGCAGGTGCAGAATTTCGCCAACCAGCAGATCGGTGTCGCCAATGCTGGCGCTGTCTATATGTGGGGCACCACCGGCATTGCCTATAATGTCGATATGATCGAAGAGCGGCTTGGCGCCGACGCCCCGACCGACAGCTGGGCGCTGATTCTCGATCCGCAATATGCCTCGAAGCTCGAGGATTGCGGTGTTGCCATCCTTGACGCGCCGACCGATGTGCTGCCGAATGTGATCGCCTATATGGGCGGTGACGGCACCAGCACCGATGCTGGCGATTTCGAGAAGGCGGGCGAGATCCTGAACGCGGTGCGCCCGAACCTTCGCTACATCCATTCCAGCCAGTCGATCAACGACATCGCGAATGGCGACATCTGCGCCGCCATCATGTGGTCCGGTGATGCCTTCCAGGCCGCATATCGCGCCGAGGAAGCTGAAAACGGCCATACGATCGAGTACTATATTCCAAAGGAAGGCACGAATCTCTGGTTCGACCATTTCGCCATTCCAGCGGATGCAAAGAATCTGGACGCCGCCTACAAGTTCATCAATTACATGCTGCGCCCCGAAGTCGCGGCATCGAATGTGAACTATGTCTGGTACGCCAGCGGGTCTGAAGGCGCGAAGTCGGATATCGATCCGGAGATCCTGGAACATCCGGGCATCTACCCGACCGCCGAGGCACAGAAGAACCTGTTCGTCGTGCCGGTCTATGATGCCCGTCTGGACCGCGCCGTGACCCGTGTCTGGTCGCGCTTCTCCGCTGGAAGCTAGCGACGACGCAGACAAACCGCATGCCCGCCGCTGGTCAGGACCGACCGGCGGCGGTGCCCACCAGACGGGATGCCATCCCGCCGGTAACCGCCAGCAACAGGGCGTCCGACCTTGTCACAGTCACCGTTCATCCGAATCAGGAATGTCACGCGCCGCTTTGGCGATGTCGTGGCTGTCGATGACCTGTCGCTCGATATCGACCGCGGCGAGTTGTTCTGCCTTCTCGGCGCGTCGGGATGCGGCAAGACCACGCTTCTTCGCATGCTGGCCGGGTTCGAGAGTGTCGATTCCGGCAGCATCGAAATCGACGGCATAGACATGTCGCGGGTGCCGCCGGCGGTGCGTCCGGTGAACATCATGTTCCAGAATTACGCGCTGTTCCCGCATATGTCGGTGGCTGACAACATCGCCTATGGGCCGCGCCGCGCCGGTCTGCAACGGGCCGAGGTCGAGGCGCGTGTCGAGGAGCTGCTGCGTCTTGTGCGGATGTCGGGCATGGGCAGGCGCAAGCCGCATCAGCTGTCTGGTGGCCAGCGTCAGCGTGTGGCACTGGCCCGGGCGCTGGCGCGCCGGCCAAAGCTGTTGCTTCTCGACGAGCCGCTGGCCGCGCTCGACAAGAAGCTTCGTGAGGACACGCAGTTCGAGCTTGTCGATATTCAGGAAAAGCTGGAGACCACCTTCATCGTCGTCACCCATGACCAGGAAGAGGCGATGACACTGGCCAGCCGGATCGGCGTGATGGAGGCCGGCAAGCTTGTGCAGGTGGATTCGCCGCGGACCCTCTACGACCATCCGAAGAACAGCTTCATTGCCGACTTCCTCGGCACGGTGAGCTTTCTTGATGGCCGGGTGGACTCCCTGTCTGGTGGCATGGCGCAGATATCCGGCCCGATTCCGGTGACGGCGGTTGATCCTGGCGGCTTGACCGTCGGTGACCAGGTGCGCATGGCGATCCGTCCGGAGAAGATCAGCCTGACGCGTAGCCCGAGCGGCGCGGTGAACGAGGTCGAGGTGACGGTCGAGGACATGGCCTTCACCGGGGTGGCTTCGAACTACCGGGTGCTTGGACCCGGTGGGGTTCTGTTGAAACTGACACAGCCGAACATGCGGCGTGGCGAGCCGGCGCTGGAATGGGAAGACACAGGCTTCGCCGCTTTCGACCCGGCCGACGTCGTGCTGTTGCGGGAGTAGGGAGATGGCGGGGCTACGGCATTTCCTGAACCGCCATGGCAAACGTCTGGTGGTGGGGTTGCCGCTGGCCTGGCTGTTGCTGTTCTTCGCATTGCCGCTTGTCGAGGTGGCGCAGACCTCCTTCACCGAACCGCGGCGCGGCATCCCGCCCTTCCTGCCACTCTGGGGGTTTGGCGAGGACGGGTTCTTCACCCATTTCAATCTCGAGAATTACGGGTTGCTGGCGCAATATTCGCAGGATTACCTGAGGCCTGCTGGCAATTCGGTGAGGCTGGCCTTTTTCTCGACGCTGATCTGCCTGCTGTTCGCTTATCCGATGGCCTGGTGGATCGCCCGCGCCGGGCCCAGCCAGCGCGCCATCCTTCTGGTGCTGGTAATGCTGCCCTTCTGGACCTCCAGCCTGTTGCGGATCTATGCGCTGATCGGGCTTTTGAACCCGAATGGCTTCATCAACGGCATGCTGATCCAGCTTGGCCTGATCGAGGCGCCGCTTCGAATGATGCAGACGGATTTCTCGATCTATATGGGCATGCTTCTGACCTATCTGCCGCTGATGATCCTGCCGCTCTACGCGGTGATGATCAGGCTTGATGAAGACCTGATCGACGCTGCGGCGGATCTCGGCGCGTCGCGCACCGAGATTTTCCGCACCATTGTGCTGCCGCTGACCATGCCGGGGATCATTGCCGGCAGTCTTCTGGTGTTTATTCCGGCGGTTGGTGAATTCGTCATCCCGGCGCTCCTTGGTGGGCCGGAACAGGTGATGATCGGCAAGGTTCTCTGGACCGAATTCTTCCGCAACCGTGACTGGCCGGTCGCCTCGGCCATTGCCATGCTGCTGCTTGCGATCCTGGCGCTGCCAATCATCTATGCGCGGTATCAGGACGGCCGTGAGACAGCCCTCGACCGGGCTGACGCGACACGTGGAGAGGCCCCGTGAACCGCGGTGTTTCATGGCCGGCTCTGTGGCTTGCCATCATCGGTTTCGGCATCCTCTATGTGCCGGTCACGGTGATGGTGATCTACAGCTTCAACGCAAGCCGCCTGGTCTCGGTCTGGG
The DNA here is from genome assembly GCA_038139365.1 of Alphaproteobacteria bacterium. Classification (GTDB taxonomy): domain Bacteria; phylum Pseudomonadota; class Alphaproteobacteria; order Puniceispirillales; family Puniceispirillaceae; genus UBA8309. Next base: position 21,283 of record JAYOST010000014.1, on the reverse strand, counting down.
CCGGCTTTTCGACAAAATGGTATGGCGCCCTGCTGCAGAATGACCAGGTTCTCGAGGCGCTTGGCAAATCGATCTGGGTGGCGGTCAATGCCGCAACCCTGTCGACAATATTCGGTGTGCTGATCGCGCTGGCCTTCGTTCGTCATGGGAATTTCCGCTTCCGGCTGCTACTCAGCGCGCTGGCCAGCACGCCGCTGGTGATGCCCGAGGTGGTGACTGGCCTGTCATTGCTGCTGCTGTTCATCGCCATTGAAGGGATGCTCGGCTGGCCCGCCGGGCGGGGTATCGACACGATCATCATCGCGCACGCCACCTTCGGGATGTGTTTCGCTGCGGTGGTGGTGCAGTCGCGGCTTCGCGATTTCGACATGGCGATCGAGGAGGCGGCGGCCGACCTCGGAGCCACGCAGCCCTTCATCTTTTTCTCGATCACGCTTCCGGTGATTGCGCCGGCGGTGGTCGCTGCCTGGCTGCTGGCCTTCACCCTCAGCTTTGATGATCTGGTGATCGCCAGCTTTGTCAGTGGCCCGGGAAGCTCGACCCTGCCGATTGTCGTTTTCTCGAAGGTGCGGCTTGGTGTGACACCCGAGATCAACGCGCTGGCCACGATCATGATCCTGCTGGTGGCGGCAAGCGTGGTCATCGCCAGCGCCATCATCTACCGCAACAGTGCCAGACGCCGGGCGGCAAGCAGTTCGTAAGGAGTATCCGATGGGCGACGATCATCTTGACGATAAAAAGATACGAGATCAGGAGCAGCGTGGCGATCAGGCCTTTCGCGATGATGACGGGCGTGGCACCTGGCAGGAAATGACCTATGGCGGCGCACTCAGCTTTGCCCGTCGTCGTTACAGCCGCGACCTGAACGGTGCCGATATCGTCGTCAGCGGCATTCCCTATGACAATGCTGTCACCTACCGTTCGGGCTGCCGGCTGGGACCACGCGCCATCCGTGCCGGATCGGTGCAGCTTGCCGAGTTGAAGCATTTTCCCTTCGGTTTTGATCCCTTCGAGACGTTGTCGGTGATTGATTACGGCGACGCCTTCATCGACCCGCATCATCCGACAGGCGTGTTTGACGCCATTGGATCGCATGCTGATCACATTCTCGATTCAGGCGCGATGATGCTCAGCCTTGGCGGCGACCATTCTGTGGCCTATCCGCTGTTGAAGGCGCATGCCAAGCGTCATGGGCCGGTGGCGCTGGTGCAGTTCGACGCGCATTGCGATACCTGGCCGGATGACGGCAGCCGCTTTGACCATGGCACGATGTTCGCGCGCGCCGCCGCCGAGGGGGTGATCGATGTGGCGCGGTCAACGCAGCTTGGGCTGCGCACCTATAATGACAGCGATTGCGGCTTTGAAATCCTGACCAGCCCCTGGGTGCACCGAAACGGGATCGACGCGGCGATGCAGATTGTGCGGGACCGCGCCGGCGATGCCCCGGTCTATGTCTCTTTTGACATTGACGGTCTTGACCCGGCCTTTGCCCCCGGTACCGGCACACCTGTCTCGGGCGGGCTTGCCAGCTGGCAGGGTCTGGAATTCATTCGCGGGCTGGAGCCGCTGAACCTGATCGGCATGGACCTTGTCGAGGTGGCGCCGGCCTATGATCATGCCGAAATCACCGCCATCGCCGCCGCCAGCATGGCGTTCGACTGGATCGCGGTGATTGCGAAGAAGCGTGGTGCCAAACCCAGTCCTGTGGGCCGGATCTAGAGCTTTAACCTGTCACGAAGCTTGAACCAGGCCATGCCGAGCGCCAGTGCCGGGGTGCGAAGCGGCCCGCCCGGGAAGGGCATGTGTGTCAGGCTGCTCATGATGTCGAATTCGGTGGCATCACCGATCACGGCGCGCGCCAGGATGCTGCCGGCCTGTCCGGACAGCGCCACCCCGTGACCCGAAAACCCCTGTACGAAATAGATGTCGTCCCTGGTCCGGCCGAAATGCGGGATGCGGTTGACGGTGATGCCGATCTTTCCCGACCAGACCTGCTGGGTCTCGGCATCGGCCAGGATCGGGAACACCGCGGTCATGCGGCGGCGAAGGTCAGGCTCGATATTGCCGAACTCGACATTCGAATAGCTGGCCCGCCCGCCAAAGATCATCCTGTTGTCGGCGTCGATGCGGTAATAGTTCAACGCCGCGTTGCAGTCGGCGACAGCGGCGCCAGTCGGCAGCAGCTGACGCACCATGTTTTCGGACAGCGGTCTGGTGGCAAGGATCGAGGATGTCACCGGTGCCAGCCGCGCCTTCATCTCTGGCAGACCGACATCAGCAAGATAGGCGTTTCCGCACAGCATCACGATGGGTGCGGTGATTTCGGTGCCATCCGCAAGAACGAGCGTTTTCTTCGCCCCGCGACGGATGGTGCTGACCGGCGAGTCCTCAAAGATCCGGGCACCAGCTTTGATCGCGGCGGCGGCCAGCCCGTGAAGATATTTCAGCGGCTGGATATGGCCGCAGCCGGTGTCATAGAGCGCCCCGACATAGGCATCGCTGCCGATATGCTCAGCCAGCGCGGCGCGTTCGCCAAGGCGGGTGAAATGGCTGTATCCACGGGCCTCCCACTCCTCCTGCTCGGCGTCGAGACTGCGCATCTGGCGGGCGTGGAGCGCGGCGTGAAGATAGCCGAAGCGAAGGTCACAATCGATCCCATATGTCCTGATCCGCGAGGTCACCAGATCGACAGCGGCCATCCCCGACTCCCAGGCGATATCGGCCTCCTCAGGCGACAGCTGGCGGCTGATCTTGGCAAAATCGCTGGACCAGCCTTGGCACAGATGCCCGCCATTGCGCCCCGACCCGCCAGTGCCGATACGCGCCGCTTCCAGAAGGATCACGCTGAACCCAGCCTCGGCCAGCGTCAGCGCCGCAGAAATGCCGGTCAGCCCGCCCCCGATGATGGCCACATCGCTGGTGCCTGCGCCGTCACAGCGGCCATAACGCGGCCTGTCGGCGAAGTCGGTTTCGTAGATGCTGCTGCTGCTCACTGCCCTGCCTGTAGGTGTTTGCGCGAATGTCTGACACAAGGTAGGCTTTGCGCCGTGACGGGATCAAGATAAAGCATTCGGATTCCGGCTTAACAGCGATATAACGGTGCCACCATGACATTCGATGAAAAAACAACCGGCGATTGGCAGGCGCTTGATTCGGCGCATCATATGGCACCGTTTACCGATTATGGCGAACTTCGCCAGCATGGTGCGCGAATCATCACCCATGCTGAAGGGCATCACATTTTCGATATGGACGGCAACCGCATCCTTGACGGTATGGCCGGGCTGTGGTGCGTGAATGTCGGCTATGGCCGGCCCGAACTTGTCGAGGCCGCCACCCAGCAGATGAAGGCGCTTCCCTATTACAACAACTTCTTCAAGACCAGTAACCAGCCGGTCGTGGCGCTGTCGAAGAAGCTTGCCGATCTGACCCCGGCCGGGCTGAACAATGTGTTCTATGCCAATTCCGGATCGGAGGCGAATGACACCATCATCCGCATGGTCAGGCATTTCTGGGCGCTGGAGGGCAAGCCTGAGAAGCGCGTTATCATCGGGCGCACCTATGGCTATCACGGCAGCACCATCATGTCGGCCAGCATGGGCGGCATGTCGGGGATGCACGAGCAGGCAGCGAACGAGCCTGATTTCGAACATATCAGGCCGCCTTACGGGTTCCTCTATCAGGGCAACCAGAATGAGGCGGAATTCGCCGCCAGCGCCGCATCCTGGCTTGAGGACAAGATTGCGGAAGCCGGCGCCGACAGGGTGGCCGCCTTTATTGCCGAGCCGGTGCAGGGTGCTGGCGGGGTGATCATCCCGCCCGAAGGTTATTTCACCCATATCCAGGAGATCTGCCGCCGTCATGACATCCTGTTCATCGCCGATGAGGTGATCACCGGGTTCGGGCGCACTGGCCAGTGGTTTGCCAGCCAGACAATGGATCTGTCACCGGATATGATGACATTGGCCAAGGGGCTGACCTCGGGATATCTGCCGATGTCGGCAGTGATGGTCGGCGACCGTGTGGCAAACAGGCTGATCGCGGATGGCGGCGAGTTCTATCACGGCTTCACCTATTCCGGGCATCCGGTTGCCGCTGCGGTGGCGCTTGCCAATCTTGACCTGATCGAGCGCGAGGACATGATCCGCACCGTGCGAGAGGATACTGGCCCCTATCTTGCCGAGGCGCTGGCCCCGCTGGCCGATCACCGCATCGTCGGCGAGGTGCGGACCTTTGGCATGCTTGCCGCCATTGAGCTGGTGAATAGCAAGGACGGACCGGTGATGTTCGAGGATACCGGCGCTGTCGGGGTGATCTGCCGCGATCATGCGATCCAGCGCGGGCTGATGATGCGCGCAGTGCGCGATGCGATGATCCTTTCACCGCCGCTGACATTCACCCGAGATGACATCGACGCCACCGTGCGGATCGCCGCGGCCGCGCTCGACGCCACCGCGGACCAGCTGGGTCTCTGATCCGGTGGTCCGACGAAGACAGGAGACGTCGTATGGCGTTTGATATGAAACACTGGCTGGAAGAGCAGTCGATTACCGAGGTGGAATGCCTGGTGAGCGACATCGCCGGCATTCCGCGCGGAAAGATCCTGCCGGTCCATAAATTCACCAGCGCCGCCGCTTCTGGCGGGCTTCGGCTTCCCGAATATGTCTTCGGCCAGTCGGTGACCGGCGATTATCTGGATTCCGAGGTGCTGAGCGAGATTGGCGCCGATGTGATCCTTCGCCCCGATCCTGACAGCTGCCGGCTTGTGCCATGGTATGACGAGCCGACCGCGCAGATCATCCATGACGCCTTCGACCATAAAGGCAACATCGTTCCCTTCAGCCCGCGCGCCGTGCTGAAGCGCGTATTGTCGTTGTTCGAAGGCGCTGGGCTTGTCCCGGTGGTTGCGCCAGAGCTGGAATTCTTTCTCGTGGAGCAGAGTGCCGATGCGAACAACCCGCTGGTCACGCCGACAGGCAAGTCCGGACGCGCCGAAAAGGCGCGCCAGGCCTACGGCATCGATGCGGTGAACGAGTTCGATCCGCTGTTTGAGGATATCTATGATTACTGTGAGGCGCAGAAGATCGACATCGATACACTGAGCCATGAGGCCGGCGCGGCGCAGATGGAGATCAATTTCAACCACGGCGCGGCGCTGGAGCTTGCCGACCAGGCCTTCCTGTTCAAGCGCACCGTGCGGCAGACGGCACTGAACCACAATGTACACGCCACCTTCATGGCCAAGCCCATGCAGGAGCAGCCGGGAAGCGCCATGCACATCCATCTGTCGGTCAAGGATATGGCGACCGGCCACAACATCTTTGTTGATAAGGATGGCGGCGAAAGCGAGGCGTTCTATCATGCGCTCGCCGGCATGCAGCGCTATCTGTCAGCGGCAATGGCGCTGATGGCACCCTATGTGAATTCGTACCGGCGGCATTCGCTGACCGAGGATTCACCGACAAATCTGGCCTGGGGCATGGATAATCGTACTGTCGGACTTCGCGTTCCGATCAGTGATCCCGGCAACCGCCGGATCGAGAATCGCGTGCCGGGGGCCGATGCCAACCCGTATCTTGCGATTGCTGCCAGCCTGGCGACCATCTGGCTGGGCCTCCAGGAACAGCGCCGGCCGACCCGTCCGCGCAAGGTCAGTGGCGAGGATCTGGAGACGCTGCCGCGTAATCTTGATATCGCGCTCGACGCGCTGGAGAAGACAAGCCCGCTTCACGACGTGCTTGGCGAGGCGTTCGTCAAGCTGTTCATCGAGGTGAAGCGTGGTGAGGCCAAGGCCTTCCTCGAGGTGATCAGCCCGTGGGAGCGCGAATATCTGCTGCTGAACGTCTAGCTGCGGGCTGTGCCCCGCCAACCTGCCGTCGCTTGCCTCGATCACGGCGGGATGCTAGCCAATGGCGCAGCGGAACCGTTGCCGACAGGACCATATACCCATGACCGACAGCATCACCCTGACCCGTCCCGATGACTGGCACCTGCATCTTCGTGACGGCGAGATGATGACAGCCGTGACGCCGGACAGCGCCGCCCATTTCGGGCGCGCCCTGATCATGCCGAACCTGGTGCCGCCGGTTATCACCGGGGCCGATGCCGCCGCCTATCGTGACCGGATCATGGCGGCTATCCCCGCAGGTGCCGATTTCACCCCGATGATGACCCTCTATCTGACCGAGGGGACAGATGCCGCTGACCTGGTGGCGGCGGCCCGCGACGGCGTGATCACCGCGGTGAAGCTCTACCCTGCCGGGGCGACCACCAACTCGGCCTCCGGCGTGCGCGACATCGACAAGGTGATGCCTGTTCTTGAAGCCATGGCCGCGGCGGGTGTGCCGCTTTGCGTGCATGGTGAAGTGACCGACCCGAAGGTCGATATCTTCGACCGCGAGGCTGTGTTCATCGACCGTGTTCTCGACCCGCTCCGCTCCCGCCTTCCCGGGCTTCGCGTGGTGATGGAGCATGTGACCACGGCCGATGGCGTGGACTATGTGAGGGGTGGCGGTGACAACATCGCCGCGACGCTGACCACGCATCACCTGTTTATCAACCGCAACCATATCCTCGCCGGCGGGATCAGGCCGCATTACTATTGCCTGCCGGTGGCGAAGCGGGAATCGCACCGGCGCGCGCTCCTCGCGGCGGCAACGTCCGGTGATGCCCGCTTCTTCCTTGGGACTGACAGCGCGCCACATCTGGACCAGGCGAAGCTCGCCCCCTGCGGCTGTGCCGGCATCTATACAGCGCCAAACACGCTGGCCTGCCTGGCGCAGATTTTTGAGGAAGAAGGCGCGCTTGACCGGTTGAACGGCTTTGTGGCGCTGCATGGCGCGGCGTTCTACGGCGTGCCGGTGAATACCGCAACCATCACGCTGTCACGCGATCCGGCGGCGCAGCCGGTGCCGGATGCGCGGACCACACCCGAGGGTGCGCTGACGGTATTCGACCCGATGGTGCCGATCCACTGGAAGGTGGTGGACTAAAGCGGGGTGCCGATTTCAGCCTTGGCTTCCGGAATTGTCGGTTGACGGGCCAGCGCCTCGCGTCGCGTGATATAGGCCGTTGAGGCGAAGATCACCGAGCCGCCGACCCAGATCCATATATCCGGCCATTCGGAAAAAACGAACCAGGCCAGGATCACCGCGAAGGGAAGCTTGGCAAACTCCAGTGGTTGCAGACTGGTGATCTCGACAAGCCCGACGGCGCGGGTGAACAGCACATGCGCCGCGGTGCCGGACAAGGCCATCCCCCACAGATAAATCCAGGCTTCGAGCGCTGGCCACTCCCAGACAAACAGTGCCGGCACGAGGGCGATCGGGGCCTGCATCATCACCATCCAGAAGACGATGGATGTCGCATTCTCGGTTTCCGTCATTTTCTTTACCACCAGACTGGCGGCGGCGATGGACAGCGCGCTGACAAGCGCCAGGATTGCCCCGAGAGACACATCGACAAGGCCAGGCCGCAGGATGACGAGCGCGCCGATGAACCCGACGGCGATCGCCATGATCCGCCTGATCCGGATTACCTCGCCAAGGAACAGCACCGCGCCGATTGTTACAAAGATCGGGCCAGTGAAGCTGAGCGCCGTCATTTCCGCCAGCGGGATCAGCGTCACCGCGGTGAAGCCGCTGAGCATGCCGATGAAGTTGATCAGCGCTCGTCCGAAGAAAAGCCTTGGACGGTTCATGTTGATGCTGGAGGCGCCCTGCCGGATCAGCACCGGTGCCATGATCAGGATCGCCAGGAAATTGCGAAAGAACACCACCTCAATCACCGGAACAAAGGCCGACGACAGGCGGATGCAGATTCCCATGGTGGTGAAACAGAACAGCGCCAGCAACATCATCAGTGAGGCCTGAACCGTCACTGGCATCGAATTGAAACGGCTGATCACACTTGGTTGTCCGTGGTTGCGGCGGCACGGCGTGTGCCTGTTCGCATTACCGCACAGGGCCGCAGAAAAGGCAAACCCGGCGCACGATCAGCCGTCGATCTTTGCCTTTGCCCAGTCGCAAAGAACAGCACGGTAGCGGGCATCCTCCTCAGTCACCGACGGATGCGCTGCCAACGTCGCCGCATAGGTGGCAAGCGGAGCAGGAAACGAGACCGGCAGGTCCAGAATGTCCTGCAACAGCGAAAGAATGACAAAGCTGGCGACGAAACCGCAATCGGCGATGGCAAGATCATCGCCGGTCATCAGCGGTGCCGGGCTGGCGATGACGGCAAGCTGGTCGAGCCGGTCCTGAAGAAGCTTTGCGTTGCCGGCGATAACATCGGCGTCACGGGTCGCTGGCGCGACCTGCCCGAAAAAGGACCTTAGAACCGGCTCCAGCCTTGTGTCATGAAAGCGCGATATCTCACGCGCACGGGCGCGATTCTCGATGCCTGCCGGCATCATCGCCGGCGCGGGATGCGCCTCGTCAAGATATTCGGCGATGGCTTCGGAATCAGCGAGCTTCAGGTCGCCGTCAATGATCGCTGGCACTGTGCCGGAGGCGATGATCGCGCGGTAGGCCGGGCTGCCATAGCCGTCAGGCGGGGCAAGTTCGGTCCATTCCAGACCCTTGTGGCGAAGGATGATTCTCACCTTCGCGCCATAGCTGCTGACCGGAACGTTATAGAGTGTGATCATCGGGCGTCACCGTTGGAAGCGATGAAAAAAGGCGGGACCGGGTCCCGCCTTTTTCCGGTATTGCCGGCATTAGTTGGACAGCTGCCACTTCTTGCCAAGTTCGTTGAAGAAGCCGCGCTCGGTCTTCAGCTTGATCCAGGTGTTGACGTAGTTGATCCATACCTGGTCAGCCTGCGGCAACAGCATCGCGATCGGGGTCGGCGCTTTCGGTGCCGAGACGGGTACCACCATCATTTGTGGATATTTCGCGACAAGCTTGTAGGCCTCGACATTGGATGTGATGTGCGCGTCGGCACGGCCGGCAAGCACTTCCTGGAAATCGCGGGCCGGGGCCTCGACAATCTTGTGGGTGGCGTTCGGGAAGAACTGCTTCACCTGCTTTTCCTGGGTTGTGCCAAGGGTGGCGGCGACGGTCACGCCCGGCTTGTCCAGATCGGCCCAGTCATTGAACTTGCCCTCGTTCGCCTTCAGCGTCAGCGGCACGGTGGCCAGCGAGAAGTAGCTGTTGGAATAGCCTGCGGCCTTGGCCCGTGCCGGTGAGATCGAGGCGGACCCGGTCATGTGGTACTTGCCTGAGACAACGCCGCTGACAAGGGTCTTCCAGTCGGTCGGGACAAACTCCAGCTTCACGTCAAGATCCTTCGCCAGCTCGGTCATCACATCGATGTCGTAGCCGGTATAGCTGTTTGTAGCCGGGTCTTTCATGGTCATCGGATTCCAGTCGCCGGTGGTGCCGACCTTGAGAACGCCGCCTGAAAGAATGTCCTGGAGGGTGTTTTGCGCATAGGCCGGAATGGCAGCGCAAGCAAGCGCGACCGCGGTGACCGCAACCTTGATAAATTTCATGGGAAGGCTCCTTGCTGAGGTTCGAGTGTCTGGGGTGAAGTGCGACAATCTGTCATGTCTTACCGTAACCCACAGATGGTGACTTCATCAAGAAGGTGCAAGATTGCGATTGTATTTATCCGCAGAAATCTGGCCTCAATCCCTGTCGGCTTCCGCGGCGATGCGGCGCTCGACCATCTTGCGAAAGCGCATCGCACCGGCATCTATGCCAAGGTTGATGTGGCGGGTGCGGCTTTCCTTCATGCCCCTGTGGACCTCGACGAGGATGTCGCGATCCTCGATGAAGGCAGTCTTTGCGCCCTCGAACATCTGCCGCGAGATTTCCTCATTTTCCGGGTCCGAGTTGCGATGCTGGAACCAGAAATAGCGGGTGTTGTCGGCATCCACCGGCGTCATGAAATTGTAGGAGATGTTGAGGAAGGCGTCCTCTGGCAGATTGGCGTCATCGCCACCGGTGCCGGCACGGGTATAGACCGACATGTTGATGGCAATCGAGGGAAGCCGGCATTCGTAATGCTGCTTGCGGTCGCAATGCCCGGAGAAGGGGAGGATCGGCGCGTAATAGGGCGGTGGCGGCGAGTCCATAACCCAGCGCGATACAATGATCCCGTCATCGAGCTTTTCAAGGTCGAGTGGCAGGTTGCCGGTTCCTGCCCCGGCGAAGGAGGAGACATGAACCCAGGCGACATGCGACGGGTCGAGAAGATTGTCGATGACATAGAGATAGTGGCAGGCAATATCCATGCTGCCACCCGGGGTGCGCCCCCAGGCTGGATTGTCATAGTTGGGAATGTCGATAATCCTGCCTGGATCGGCGTCATCGGCATCACCCATCCAGATCCACAGCAGCCCCCAGCGGTCCACCACCGGATAGGAGCGGACGCGCACGCCGGCGGGTGGCGGGCCTTCCTGCGTTGGCGCACGCACGCAGGCGCCACTGCAATCGAAGGTCAGGCCATGATAACCGCATTCAACGGTCTCGCCGATCAGCCGCCCCTTCGACAGGGGAAGCTTGCGGTGCGGGCAGGCGTCCTCCAGCGCCGCCGCCATGCCGGACTCGGTCCTGAAGATGACGATGGGTTCGTCAAGGATTCGCAACGGCGTCAGCGCCTGGGTGAAATCCCCACTCCAGCCAGCGACGTACCAGCTGTTCCTGATAAATTGCTGTTCGATATCGATCATGATCTCCACCCTGTCACGCCGGTTCCTGCCTGTCACGCCGCTGCGCCGGAATTCTGGCGCTTAACCGGATGATTACAGCCCGACCGGGCCGGCCGGAGCGGCAAAGGCTGCCGCCAGCTCCGGGGATTGCTCCAGGATCTGGCGCGAGCTCTCGAACCGCTCGGGGTGAAGCCGGCCATCCTCCCATAGTGCCACACCGTCAATGACCACCGTCGGATCCAGAATCATCCAGCAGATTTCACCTGGCGGACCGCTGCCGCAGGTGTGGAAATGCAGCAGCCGCGGATGCGGGAAGGCGGTTCCCGACCAGCGCACCGGATCGTCACAGGCCGATCGGTCATAGGCCATCAGCGGATGAATGCCGGCATGCCAGCTATCAATGTTGTAGGCATCAAGCCCGAATTCACCGGCAACGCGGGCATAATGGGCCTCGACATCGGCCACCATATCGACGGGCCCCTCGAAGCTGGTGATGCGGCTGTCCTTGAAATGTGCAGTGACCGGGTCACGAAGCGCCAGACAGTCCGGCGTGTAGACCTTCGAGCCTGTCGGGGTCAGGTAGTTGGAAATCACCGCCTGCCCCTGAAAGTCTTTTGCCGGCACCGGCTTTGGAATGCCAAGCGGAAAGCGGCTGATGATCACATCCGCACCATTTGCCGCACCATTTGCTGCCGGGGTGCCCGGGCGCCCTTCGAAGCT
>JAYOST010000014.1:0-9812 GCA_038139365.1 Alphaproteobacteria bacterium | reverse complement strand
CCGCACCATTTGCCGCACCATTTGCTGCCGGGGTGCCCGGGCGCCCTTCGAAGCTTGTGCCGCGCGGGCATGTGACCAGGATGTGGTCGGCATTCAGGGTGATCGTGTCGATGGCATCCTTCATCCGGATCATCGCCGCATGGTCAAGCACGCCATAGCCGCTTTCCAGCATGCCTTCGTTCAGCGCATAGCTCATCACGCAATGCGGTCCGGTATAGTGCCAGTGGAAGCGGCCCTGATCGCCAAGCCGCGCAAAGAAGATCACCTCGTCGGCCTGGTTCATCGCGTCCTGAACATCCGGGTGTGGCTGGTTGTCCGGAACCCCGACGGTCATCCGCCTGACCGTCGCACCGCGCGCCAGCAATTCGCCATGCACCAGATCGGGTGCGGCGTTGTCATACCAGCCATGTTCAGGGTCTTCGCAGACAAGAAGAACAGTCAGGCCCCGCACATTGCCAAGGCAGTTGTCGATCAGGTTCGCGGCGCCGCCGCCCTGCCGCCTGCGCACCTGCGTCCACTGGCCCCTTTCAGTGGCGGGTTGCCTGTGGTTATTGAACGTTTCCTGATGGCCGTCTTGATAACTCATTGATCATACCCCACGGGCATTCAGTCAGCGTAATACCCGACAATGTCTCCCACTGTCGTCACGCCAAGGCCGTTGATGCTTCGGTTTACATAGTTGAAATAGCTGATGATCTGGTTGGCCTCGAGAATCTCACCATCATCGATGCCGGCCTCGCGAAGCACGGCCACATCATCCTCGGTCATCGCACCCGGTGTGAGGGTCAGTTTTTCCGCATAGCGAAGAAGCGCCAGCTCGGCCCCGGTGAAAGCCTGTTCGGGCCTGCGGGCCTGAAGCGCGCTTTCAACCTCTGCGGCACGCGCCGCGTCACCGATCAGATGCGCCGCATTCTTCCAGTGATTTGCATAGGAATAGTCACAGTCATTCAGCAATGAGACATAGGAACTGATTGTTTCCTGGAGCCACATCGGGATTGTGTTGGCGTCATCATGGAGAGCGGCGCGGTAGAGGACGACATGCCCCCGCATTGTGCTCGGGCGCAGCGAATGCACCCGCATCACATTATCGACGGTACCATGGGGTGTCCGCGCAAGGTCCAGAACCTCGCGAAGCTCCGGGCCGGCATCGGCATCATCGATCATTTTGATCCAAGCTGCCATTATCCTCCCCCGAGAACAGCAACATTCGGTAAGACCAATATTTGTTTAAATTAGTCTTAACTCACTGAAACACACTGAACCTGTGCCGAAAGAGCGTCAATGGCTAACTCCCTGGTGGCAGGTCATGAAGGGCGGAAGGGACCATAACCCTTGCAATGCCGCCCAAAATGGCGACATAACTGCGGTCCGGCATGCCGAGATTGCGAGGCTTTGGCCGACTGTGTGTCACCTTCAGGACCCCGTCATGCGCGATTCGCTTCCCGTCAGATCACCCGCCGCCGCAGGCGGCAAGAGTGCTGCTGCTGATCGGGCCTTCATCACGCTGCGGAATGTCGACAAGTTTTTTGGGGATTTCCAGGCGCTGGATAATGTCAGCCTTGATATCGGCCTTGGCCAGAAAATCGTCATCTGTGGGCCATCCGGCTCTGGCAAATCGACCCTGATCCGCTGCATCAACAGGCTGGAGACGCATGACCATGGCGAGATCGCGATCGACGGGGTAACGCTTGATGACGGCGCGGCGGCAAAAGCGGTGCTGCGCAACAATGTCGGCATGGTGTTCCAGCAGTTCAATCTGTTCCCGCATCTGTCGATTCTCGACAATCTGACGCTTGGCCCGGTGCGGGCCCGTGGGCTGGAACTGGCGGCTGCGCGCGAGCTTGCCGAATATTATCTGGAACGGGTGAAGATTCCCGAGCAGATCGACAAATATCCGCACCAGCTGTCTGGTGGTCAGCAACAGCGTGTTGCGATCGCGCGGGCGCTGTGCATGGAGCCGCGGATCATGCTGTTTGACGAGCCGACCTCGGCGCTTGATCCGGAGATGATCGCCGAGGTTCTTGAGGTGATCGAAGAGCTCGCCGGAAGCGGCATGACAATGATCTGCGTGACCCATGAAATGGGCTTCGCCGGCCATGTCGCCGACCAGATGGTCTTTATGGATCATGGCCAGATCGTCGAGATGGCCCCGCCCGACACCTTCTTCTCGAAGCCCGAGAGCGAACGGTGCCGGACCTTCCTGCAACAGATCCTGCGGCATTAGGAGAGCGGTGATGCGATTCATACGCTTTTGGCCGCTGCTGGCGGCGCTTGGTCTCGCCGGATGCTCCTCGGGAAGCTGGGGCTGGTATGTCGTCAATCCGATGACGCCTGCCGGCCAGCGTAACCTGATGTTCCTTCTCGACGGGCTTTACTACACCATCGCCCTGTCGGTGACAGCGATCCTGATCTCGATCATCCTCGGCCTGCTGGTGGCGCTTCCGGGGCTGGCCAGGCAGCGTCCGCCCCGCATCGTCAACCGGGTCTATGTCGAACTGGTGCGCGCCGTGCCGATTCTGGTTCTGATCCTGTGGGTTTATTACGGACTGCCGCAGGTGGCGGATATCTCGATATCGGTGTTCTGGGCCGGGGTGCTGGCACTTGCCATTTCGGATAGCGCTTTCCAGGCGGAAATTTTCCGCGCCGGCATCCAGTCGGTCGATCGTGGTCAGCATGAGGCGGCGCATTCGATCTCGCTTGGCTATATCGACAAGATGCGCTTTGTGATTCTGCCGCAGGCGATCAAGCGCATCCTTCCGGCCCTTGGCAACCAGCTTGTCTATATGCTCAAAATGTCGTCGCTGGTGTCGGTGATCGGCATGGAGGAGCTGACGCGCCGCGCGAACGAGCTTGTGGTGACCGAATACAGGCCGCTGGAGATCTACACGGTTCTGGTGATCGAGTATCTTGTTCTGATCCTGCTCGTATCGGCTGCGGTGCGCTGGCTTGAAGGGCGCATGAGCGCCTCTGACCAGCGCTAGGGACTTGCGCAGGCAAGAGAGACAGATGACGGAAACCAGCCAGACGCCGATTTGTGCCACACTTCAGTACCTGGCCTTGAATGATGCCGGGGCGGCTGTCTATCACGCCTCGCAGGCTGGCGGCTCAGTGGCCGAGCATGACGGCCGCTACGATTATCGCGAGGTTGAAATCAGGGACGGGCGCGACCAGTCATTCGACCTCGACAAGGCAGGTTTCATGCTGCTGAGACATGCCAGCGCTGTCACCAACTTCCATGATGATGCTGCGCTCGCCGCCGCCTATGACGCCGAAGCCGCCGCCTTGATCAGGCAGGTCACCGGGGCCAGCCGGGTGGAAATTTTTGACCACACCCGCCGCGCCGCCAGCCAGGGGCTTCGCAGTGCACAGTCGATGCGCGAGCCCTCATCTGTGATTCATAATGACTATACGCCCTGGTCTGCGGGAAAACGGCTTCGCGAGATACTGCCTGATGAGGCTGACGAGCTTTTGACGCGCCGCTTTGCCATCATCAATATCTGGCGGTCCATCGCTGGCCGTGTGCAGACCGATCCGCTGGCTTTCTGCGACAGCAGTACGCTGGCCGCCGGCGACCTTGTCGAGGTAACACGCCAGGCAAAGGACAGGGTCGGCCAGATCCAGATGGCGCGCTTCAATCCGGACCATGAATGGTATTACTTCCCGGGCATGGAGGAAGGCGAGGTGGCGCTGATCAAGACCTATGATGCGGCCACGGACGGGCGCACCCGCTTTACCATCCACACTGCCTTTTCTGATCCAACATCGCCGCCCGATGCGCCGCCACGCCAGAGCCTCGAGACCCGCTGCTTGGCCTTTTTCTGAGGCTGTTCCGATCCCATCTGCATGCTGCGGAGCGGGGGCTTGAAAGCCGCCGCCGGCAACGCGATTTATAGGGGGTCCGGCGGGCCGGACGATGACTGAATTTCTGCAAGGGGAGGGGAGGCCGTTTGCATAGCTGTGCCGCCGGACCGCCGGTAGCCGGAAGGATCATGATGACGCGCCCTCTTTCGATCTGCTGGTTCCGCCAGGATCTGCGCCTTGCTGACAACCCGGCGCTTGCCGCCGCCGCGGCGCATGGCGATGTTCTCCCCGTTTTCATTCTTGATGATGAAGCCGCCGCTGCCGATCGCATTGGCGCCGCCAGCCGCTGGTGGCTTCATCATTCGCTGACAGCTTTGAAAGACTCGTTTGGCGGCGTGCTTCATGTCGCGGCTGGCGAGGCGCTGGAGATTATGCCAAGGATCGTGGCCGCCACGGGCGCGACATCGGTCCACTGGAACCGCGCCTACGAGCCCTGGCGGATCGACCGTGACAGCAAGCTGAAGGCCGCCCTTGCCGAGGCCGGGATCGAAGCTGTCAGCCACAATGGCGGGCTGCTGTGGGAGCCGTGGGAGGTGAAAAAAGGCGACGGTACGCCGTTCAAGGTCTTTACCCCCTTCTATCGGCGTGGCTGCCTTGCCGCCCCACCGCCGCGCGAACCACTTGCCGCCCCAGACCTCACCCTGGCCGCTGATCCTGCGCCGGTGGAGATTTCCGATCTTGGCCTTCTTCCCGAAGAGGACTGGGGCGAAATGCTGGCGCCGCACTGGCAGATCGGCGAGGCCGGCGCTGAAGCCAGGCTCGAAGCCTTTCTTGATGACGGGCTGGCCGGCTACAAGGAGGGGCGCAACCTGCCGGCGGCACCGCATGTGTCGCGCCTGTCGCCGCACCTTCACTGGGGCGAGATTTCGGTGAACCGCGTCTGGCAGGCGGCCCGCGCCCGCACCGACCTGCCACCGGATGATGTTGATAATTTCTGCTCGGAGCTTGGCTGGCGTGAATTCTCGCACTCGCTCCTCTATTTCAATCCGGAACTGAAGCGACGCAATCTGCAGCCGAAATTCGACGGCTTCGACTGGCGTGAGGACGCGGCGCTTCTGCGCGCCTGGCAGCGCGGCATGACCGGCGTTCCCTTTGTCGACGCGGCAATGCGCGAGCTTTGGCAGACAGGCTATATGCACAACCGGATGCGGATGGTCACCGGCTCCTTCCTGGTGAAGAATTTGCGGCTTCACTGGCATCATGGCGAGGCCTGGTTCTGGGACTGTCTTGTCGATGCCGACCATGCCAGCAACAGCGCCTCCTGGCAGTGGATTGCCGGCTGCGGGGCCGACGCCGCCCCCTATTTCCGCGTGTTCAACCCGGTCACCCAGGGTGAGAAATTCGACAAGGCCGGCACCTATACCCGCAAGTATGTTCCCGAGCTTGCGGACCTTCCCGACAAATATCTGTTCGCCCCCTGGACCGCGCCGAAACCGATCCTCGACGGGGCTGGCGTGCGGCTTGGTGAGACCTATCCGCAACCTGTGGTCGATCTGAAACAGTCGCGCGAGGACGCGCTTGCCGCCTTTGCGAAGCTGCGGGAAGGGGCGTCCTGATGGCGGTGCTTCGACTTGTTCTTGGTGACCAGCTGACCCGCGGGCTGGCCAGCCTTGCCGATCTCGACCCGGCCAATGATGTGGTGCTGATGGCCGAGGTGATCGAGGAAGTCACCTATGTCCGTCACCATAAGCGCAAGGTGGCGTTCCTGTTTTCCGCGATGCGCCATTTTGCTGAAGAGCTCCGCGCCGAAGGCATCGCCGTTGACTACATCCGCCTTGATGATGACGCCAACAGTGGCAGTTTTTCCGGTGAAGTGGCCCGTGCTGTTTCCCGGCATCGGGCCGAGCGGGTCATCATCACCGAACCTGGTGAGCACCGGGTGCTGACAGCGATGCAGGACTGGCAGACCGAGCTTGGCATCAATGTCGAGATTCGCGCCGATGACAGATTCATGTGCCCGCCCGGCATGTTCGAGGAGTGGGCCGAGGGCCGCAAGCAGCTTCGCATGGAGTTCTTCTATCGCGAGATGCGCCGCCATCATGATGTGCTGATGGAAGGCGGCGAGCCGGTTGGCGGCAAATGGAACTATGACGCGGAGAACCGCGAATCCCCCGACCTGTCACTTCCGGTGCCAGCACCGACAGGCTTTGCCCCCGATGCCATCACCGCCGAGGTGCTGGCGCTTGTTGCGGCGCGTTGTGCCGACCATTTCGGCGATCTTGAGGATTTCCGTTTCGCCGTCACGCGGGCAGAGGCGCTTGAGGTTCTGGAGTCCTTTATCACCGAGCGGCTGCCGCTGTTCGGCACCTATCAGGATGCGATGATCGAGGGCGAGCCCTGGATGTATCACAGCCATATCGGCTTTTATCTGAATGCCGGATTGCTGCTGCCGGCAGAGGCGGTGCGTGCCGCCGAGGCAGCCTGGCACACCGGCCATGCGCCGCTCAATGCCGTCGAGGGCTTCATTCGCCAGATTCTGGGCTGGCGTGAATTTGTGCGCGGCATCTACTGGCTGAAGATGCCGGATTATGCCGCGATGAATTTCCTTGGCGCGGACCGCCAACTCCCCGATTTCTTCTGGAGCGGGGAGACCGGCATGAACTGCATGAAACAGTCGATCGACGCCACCCGCCGCTATGCCTATGCGCACCATATCCAGCGACTGATGGTGTTGGGGAATTTCGCGCTTCTGGCCGGTATCGATCCGCGCTTTGTCAATGAGTGGTACCTTGTGGTCTATGCCGATGCCTATGAATGGGTGGAGCTGCCGAATGTCTCGGGCATGGTGCTGTTCGCCGATGGCGGCTATCTGGCCAGCAAACCTTATGCCGCCGGCGGTGCCTATATCAACCGTATGTCGAATTACTGCGCCGGATGCCATTACAAGGTGGCGAAAAAGACGGGGGACGAGGCCTGTCCATTCAATTATCTCTACTGGGATTTCCTGATCCGCAATCGCGACAAGCTTGGCGGCAATGCGCGAATGGGAATGATGTACCGGTCTCTTGATCGCATGGCGCCGGAGAAAGTGGAAATGATCAGAGCCGATTCTGCGCGCTTTCTGGCCGCCAATGTGCCGCCTGCAGATGAAACGGCCGCAAACGCGTCGCCTGTCAGGTGACGCTAAAGGAGAGTTGAAATGACCTATGGATCAAGACCAAAGTCCCGCGGGTGGTTCCGCAGGATTGCCGGGTTCGCCGTCACCGCCATGTTGACCCTGGGTCTTCTTGGCGGAATGTCGGCCTGTGCGCGACGCGATGTGGCGGTGCTGTCTGATCGCCAGCCGGGGCTGGACCTCGCCGAATTCTTTGCCGGCGACAGCGTTGCCTATGGCATTTTCGAGGACCGGTTCGGCAATCTGCGTCGCCAGTTTCGGGTGAATATGACCGGAACGGTCGCGGGAGATACGCTGACGCTTGTCGAGGATTTTCTCTATGATGATGGCGAACGTGCCGACCGTACCTGGGTGATCCGCAAGACCGGAACGGATGATCGCGGCAATGTCAGCTATGAAGGCAGCGCCGCCGATGTCACCGGCACCGCCAGCGGCCGGGTTGCGGGCAATGCCCTGAACTGGGAATATGACGTCGTTCTTGAGATGTCGGGGAGCGAAGTGAAGGTGCATTTCGATGACTGGATCTACCGTCAGGATGAGGATGTCGCCATCAACCGCGCCTTCATCAGCAAGTTCGGCATCGAGATCGGGTCGGTCACCATCGTCTTCCTGCGGGGCGATACCGCGGCGGCGGTGGGGCCGCTGGACCTGGAGACCTGGCCCGGCTGATCAGGCCCGGCTGATCAGGCCAGGATGCTCGGGATGCAACCGCAATGAAAGCAAGCCGCCGCCATTTTCTTGCTGTGATCGCCGCGCTGCTGCTGCTGCCGCGCTCGGCGCTTGCCGGGGCGATGGAGGAGCTGGTGCCGTTGGCCAAGCGTGTCGGCAAGGCGCGCTTCAATGTATTCTTCTTCAAGATCTATGATGCCGAGCTTTTCGCCCCAGACGGCAGGTTTGACCGCAGCGGGCCCTATGCGCTGCGGCTGACCTATCTGATCGACGCGAAGAAGGACCGGATCGTCTCACAGACGGTGCAGGAAATGGAACGCCAGACATCGGCAAGCGCGGAGCAGATCGAAAGTTGGATACCGCTGATGGAGCGGCATTTCATCAGCATGGACAAGGGGTCCAGAGCCGATTTCATCCATACGGCGGACGGTCGGCTGGTGCTGGCCGCCAATGGCGGGGTGATCGCCGAGATCACCGACCAGGACTTCATCACGGCGCTGATGGATGTCTGGCTTGGCCCGAAGGTGCGCGACAAGACATTCCAGCGCGAGCTGATGGGGTTGGTGAAATGAATGGGGTGCCGACATGAAGCTTGGCGCCTTCTTCTTCGAGATTCTGCCATTGCTGGCGTTCTTTGCCGGGTATCAGTATGTCGGGCTGATCGCGGCTGCCGGTCTGTCGGTGGCGTGCGGGGCGCTTGTCATCGGTATCGCCTGGACGCGTGAACGGCGGATGGCGGCCTTTCCGCTGTTCTCGCTTCTGATGTCGGTGGCTTTCACCGCGGTGGCCTGGGGGCTTGGCGACGGGCTGTTCATCAAGATCCAGCCGACCATTTTCAATGGGTTGTTCGCCGTGGTGTTGCTTGGCGGATGGCTGGCCGGGCGGGCCATGATGCGGGTCTTTTTTGAACGCCAGTTCTTTCTGACTGACGATACCTGGCGGCGGCTGAGCTTTCGCTGGGGATGTTTCTTTCTGTTACTGGCCATCGCCAATGAGGTGGTCTGGCGTGGGTTCAATGAGGCTGAGTGGGTCTTCTACAAGACCTTTGTCGCCGCCCCGGCAAGTTTCCTGTTCATGATGGCGCAACTGCCGCTGACCCTGCGGGGCAGGCTGCCGCAATCGGAAACAGAACCGGTCAGTACGGAATGACGCTTCCGTCATAGGCGAACAGGGTGCCGGTATCGGCAGGGGTCAGGCTGTCTAGCACCCGCCACATCCGGCCTGCTGAATCATCCGCCGTGAACAGCCTGTCAGCTGGCACAGCCCCTTGAAAGGGTTTCGAAAGTTCAGTGTCGACGGTGCCGGGATGTAGCGTTGCCACACAGGCATTCGGGTTGGCCCGCGCCAGTTCGATCGACAGGGTGCGCATCAGCTGGTTGAGTGCCGCCTTGCTGGCGCGGTAGGCGTACCAGCCGCCAAGCCGGTTGTCCGAGATCGAGCCGACCCGTGCCGAGATCGCGGCATAGGCAAGGGCATGCTCGCCCTTCAAAAGTGGCCACAGCTCGCGCGCAAGAAGTATCGGCCCCAGCGCGTTCACCCGATAGAGATGCACCAGCGCTTCGGCATCGATATCGGCGATGCGTTTTTCCGGACGGATGTCACCCTGCTGCAGCATGCCTGAAGTGCAGATCACCCGATCAAGGCGTGGCACCATTTCGCTGATTTCGGCGGCGGTGGCGCGGATGCCGGCATCATCGGTAACGTCGAGCGGCAGGAAGCTGACCCGCGCGTCGCTGGCAAGCTCGGCATGAGCCGGCGCGTTCATCGGCTGGCGGGCGGTGATGATCAGCCTGTCCGCCCCTGCCGCCAGCGCCTGCCGCGCCAGCGCCAGTCCGATTCCGCGTCCGCCGCCCTGGATCAGAATATTCACCTGTCATCTCCATCATCTGCCGCATTTCGCCAGCGTGACGCCATGTCACAAGCCTCGGGTTTTGGCAGTCATTGCAGATGTGGGACCGCGGCCCCATCTCCACAAGGTATTTGTGAGAGGAGTTTGTCATGCCGAAGGTAAAGGTCCTGCTGCCTGTCATCACCGCACTGGCCAGCCTGTTCATGCTGTCAATTGGGGTGCGTGCCGCCGAGTTGGTGGTTCCCGATCCGTCGATTGCGCCAGAAGAGGTGGTCGCCATCCAGATGAAGGCGCTTCAGTTCAACGACAATCCGAAGC
>JAYOST010000013.1:14129-27225 GCA_038139365.1 Alphaproteobacteria bacterium | reverse complement strand
TCAAGATTGGCGGCGGCGAGGCTGGCAGCGAGGAAATTCGCGTTGACGCCGGACACGGCATCGGTCTCGACAATGTCAGCAAGATGGCTGTCCAGAAGCATCGCCTTGTAATCCTCTGGTGACCGGCATTCGGCGGTGCCGATAAAGCGCGTCCCAAAATAGGCGAGATCAGCCCCCATCACCTGCGCGGCGGCAATATCGCCCCCGGTGGACATCGCCCCGGACAGCATCAGCGCGCCGTCGAATTCCTGTCTGATTTCATTGACCAGGGCAAAGGGGCTGGCCCGCCCTGTATGGCCACCAGCACCGGCGGCAACAGCGATCAGACCGTCCACCCCGGCGCCGATCGCCTTGCGCGCGTGCCGCATGTTGATCACGTCATGGAACACCAGCCCGCCATAGTCATGCACCCGCGCGACAAGGTCCGGTGCCGCACCGAGCGAAGTGATGACAATCGGCACATGGTGTCGGATCACCATTTCGAGCTCACCCTCGAGCTCGGCATTGCTGCGATGCACAATCAGATTGACGGCGTAAGGCGGCGGCGTCTGACCAGTCACAGCCTCGGTGGCGGCAAGCCCGTCTTCGATCTCGGTCAACCAGGCTTCAAGCCCCGCGGTGTTGCGCTGGTTCTTCGCCGGAAAGCTGCCGATGATTCCGGCCCGGCAGCAGGCCAGCACCAGCTCCGGCCCCGAGGCCAGGAACATCGGCGCGGCGATCAGCGGCAGCCGGAGCCGGCCATTCAGGAATTCCGGAATCGGCATCTGTTACCTCACCCGTTCAAAAGTAGCCCTCACCGCCATATTTGACCGCCCAGGGGCTAGCTGTCAGTCCAGCTTGGCGGCCGTTTCTCGATAAAGGCGGCAATGCCCTCTTCGGCGTCATTCGCCAGCATATTCTCAACCATCACCGCGGCCGCATGGTCATAGGCCTCGGCAAGGCTGCGTTCGGCCTGCTGATAGAAGGTCGGCTTGCCAAAGGCGACAGTGGCGGTGGATTTTGAGGCAATGCGGTGCGCTATATCCATTACCGTATCGGTCAGGTCATCGACAGGCACCGCGCGGTTGATCAGACCGATCTCGGCGGCGCGCGCGGCGCTGCACGGGTCACCGGTAAGAAGCATCTCCATCGCGTGTTTTGGCGCTACCTTGCGCGACAGCGCGACCATCGGGGTCGAGCAGAACAGCCCGATATTCACCCCGGGTGTGGCGAAATGCGCCGTCTCGGCGGCGAAGGCAAGATCACAGCTGGTGACAAGCTGGCAGCCTGCTGCGGTGGCGGTGCCGGCGACCTCGGCGATCACCGGGCGCGGATGCGCTGGGATCGATGCCATCAGCGCCGAACATTGACGCATCACCATGGTGAAATAGGCACGTCCACGATCACTGGCATTTGCCGGATCGCGGCGTGCCGCTGTCATTTCCTTGAGATTGTGCCCGGCACAAAAGACCGGGCCGTTGGCGGCGATGACAATCACCCGCACCGCCGGATCATCTGCCGCGTCATCAAGCGCGGACGCAAGCGCGCTCATCATCGCCTCGGACAGGGCGTTGCGGGATTTCGGCGCATTCAGTGTCAGGCGGAGAATGCCGTCAGCATCGCAGTCGGCAAGAACAAGCTGGGTATCATCGGTCATGCGCGGTCTCCCGGATCAGGTCATCTGACGAACCAAGCCTGGCGTCAGCCATTTTCGATCATGAAGCTCGTTCGGTCCGCCTTCGGACGACGGTTGTCGACCGTTTCCCCTGTTTCGATAAATAGAACCTGTTCGGCAATTGTTGTTGTCAGATCGCCCATGCGCTCTAGATTCTTGCCTATGAACATAAGGTGGGTACCGATCAATGGCGACAGGGTACCATTGTCCATCTGATCGATGATGGCGGTGAAAAAATCGGTATGAAGCTTGTCTACATGGACATCTGAATTGCGGATCGCCTGCGCTGTTTCGATATCGCCGTCCTGGTTCGCGACCAGAACATCATCGATCATCGAGGCCACCATGGTGCCGATCTCGATCAACTGGTCCCAGGGAAGATCGCCCGGATCCGTGGCCATGATAGCCTTGGTGCGCTTGGCGGTATTGCGGGCATAGTCGCCGATGCGCTCGAGGCTGTGAGCCGCATTCGAGGTCGCCAGCACACGGCGCAGATCGTCCGAGCGCGGCGCACGCATGGTAATCAGCATCAGCACCCGTTCATTGACCTCGGCCTCAAGCTCATCAAGCTCTATATCCTGCTCGATCAGCATATCGACGCGGCCTGCCTGAAAATCCGACATGGCGCGAAGGCAGGCGTTCAGCTGCCGGCTGGCCAGCATTCCAAGACGGCTCAGTGCCATATTGAGATCGGCAAGATCCTTTGCGAAGGCGGAACTGGTGTGTTCAATCTGGTTCATCTATCCGTCCCATTCCGGTGTATCTGTTCTACACCATGAAATATGCCGGCCACCTGCAGCCATAGAGCAAAGCGCCTCACGCGCCAAAAGCCTAGCCGAAACGACCGGTAATATAATTGTTGGTCATCTCGTGCTGCGGCTTGGTAAACAGCGTTTCAGTATCGCCAACCTCGACAAGCTTTCCCAGATGAAAATAGGCAGTGCGCTGCGAAACGCGGGCCGCCTGCTGCATCGAATGGGTGACGATGACGATGGTGAATTCGCTGCTGAGTTCGGCGATCAGCTCCTCGATCTTCGCCGTGGCGATCGGATCGAGGGCCGAGCACGGCTCATCCATCAGGATCACTTCCGGGCTGACGGCAATGGCGCGGGCAATGCACAGACGCTGCTGCTGGCCGCCCGACAGGCCGGTGCCGGGCTGCATCAGCCGGTCCTTCACCTCGTTCCAGAGGCCGGCACGCTCCAGCGAGGATTCAACAATGTCATTGAGTTCAGCCCGGCTTGTCGCGATGCCGTGAATCCGCGGGCCATAGGCGACATTGTCGAAGATTGATTTCGGGAACGGGTTCGGCTTCTGAAAGACCATACCGACGCGGGCGCGAAGCGGCACCACATCGACGTCCGGCGCATAGATGTTCTTGCCATCCATCGCAATTTCGCCCTCGATGCGGCAGATATCGATGGTATCGTTCATCCGGTTCAGACAGCGCAGGAAGGTCGACTTGCCGCATCCCGAGGGACCGATAAAGGAAATCACCTGCCTTTCGGCGATATCGAGCGTGACATTGTCGATCGCCTGCTTGTCGCCATAGAAGACGTTGACGTTGCGCGCTGTCATCCGCGGCCGGTCGACATAGACATCGCCGACTGTTTCGTCCGGAATATGCGCGTGTTCAAGAGTGGCGGTCTGTTCACTGATCGTCATGATCTGCGTATCCATTTTCCTGTCCGTCGCCTGCAGCCTACCACCGGCGCTCGAGTTTCTTGCGAACAAAAATCGCTGCCGCGTTCATTATGATGAGAAACGCCAGCAGGACCATGATCGCGGCACTTGTCTTCTGGATGAACATCCGCTCGGCGAAATCCGCCCACATGAAGATCTGCACGGGAAGAACCGTCCCCGGGTCGGTAACGCTTCCCGGCACATCAACGATGAAGGCCACCATGCCGATCATCAGCAGCGGCGCGGTCTCGCCAAGCGCCTGCGCCATACCGATGATGGTGCCGGTCAGCATCCCTGGCATCGCCAGCGGCACCACATGATGCATCATGGTCTGCACCCGCGATGCCCCGACGCCAAGCGCCGCGTCACGGATACTTGGCGGCACAGCGCGGATCGCCGCACGCGAGGAAATGATGATGGTCGGCAGCGTCATCAGCGCCAACACCACCCCGCCGATCAGCGGGATCGAACGCGGCATGCCGAAGACCCCGATGAAAATCGCCAGGCCAAGAATGCCAAAAACAACCGACGGCACGGCCGCGAGGTTATTGATGTTGATCTCGATGATCTCGGTGATCCGGTTCTTTGGCGCGAATTCCTCAAGATAGACCGCTGTCGCCACACCGATCGGAAAGGACAGCACAAGACAGACAGCGAGCGTCAGCATCGAGCCGATCAGCGCACCGTAAATCCCGGCCATTTCCGCATTCCGCGAGGCGCTGCCAAAGATCAGATAATCGCTGAATTCAAGGCTGATGAGTCCCTTTTCGTTCAGCGTGTCGATATAGCCGATCGCCTTGTCATTGATACGACGGTCCTTTTCCGGCGTGTCACGCTTGATGAAGCCGCGAAGGAAGGAATCGACATCATCATCGAGCGCAAAGGTCATCGTCTGCGTGGTGTCGAGGATCGACGGGTCAGCCAGAACCGCCTTGCGAAGGCGCTGCTCCGCCCCTTGCGAGATCAGCTTGCCGGCGACCTTGCGCCCGGACCGTCCTGAGGCCTCTGCGGCCTGATACAACGCCGCGCGGATCACCCCGCGCGCATCACCGTCATAGAGCGACTGCACCGACCGGTCGCCAACCGGATCCAGTTTGGCGCTGTCCAGCGTGACCTCCAGCGTCACATAATGCTGGAAGAAGCCGGGAATACCCTTGGAGAAGATCGAGGCGAACAGCATCACCAGAAACGTCAGCGCGATACCTATGGCAATCCGGCCATAAAGACGGAACCGCTTTTCGCGGGCGCGCCGCGCGGCAAGGCCGGCGGCGACACGTTCCGCAGCAATGGCGGGCGAGATCATCTCGCGGCGGGGATCAGTCATACTGCTCTCTGTATTTCTTCACGACCTGAAGAGCGATCAAATTCAGCCCCAGCGTGATCACGATCAATGTGAGGGCCAACGCGAAAGCGGACAGCGTCTTTGCCGACTCGAATTCCTGGTCGCCGACAAGAATGGTGACGATCTGCGAGGTCACCGTTGTCACCGCGTCCAGCGGGTTCAGCGACAGGTTGGCGGCAAGGCCGGCGGCCATCACCACGATCATCGTCTCGCCCACCGCCCGAGATACGGCCAGCAGGATCGAGGCGACAATACCGGGAAGCGCGGCGGGAAGAACCACCTGCCGGACCGTCTCACTGCGGGTGCTGCCAAGCCCGTAGGCGGCATCGCGAAGCGACTGCGGCACCGCGTTGATCACATCATCCGACAGCGATGAGACGAACGGAATGATCATGATGCCCATAACAAGACCGGCCGCCAGCGCCGATTCCGATGCCACGTCCAGCCCCAGATTCATGCCGGTGGACCGGATAAAGGGCGCGACGGTCAGCGCCGCGAAAAAGCCATAGACCACGGTCGGCACGCCGGCCAGAAGCTCCATCAGCGGCTTGATCATCGCGCGCGCCCGCGGCGTGGCATATTCGGACAGGTAGATGGCGCTGAACAGGCCAACGGGCACCGCTACGGACAAGGCAACAAGCGAAATCAGGAAAGTGCCGACAAACAGTGGCACCGAGCCATAGGTGGCTAGGCCCATCTGGCCTGATCCGGCGCGCTCGGCCCCTTCGAATTGCGGGTTCCAGGTCAGGCCGAACAGGAATTCCGACACCGGCACCAGCGCGAAGAAGCGCAGTGATTCGAAAATCACCGAAAAGACAATGCCGATGGTGGTCAGAATGGCGATCGCCGAGCTCGCCGCCAATATCGCCATCAGGATGCGCTCGACAGCGTTGCGCGAGCGGAAGTCCGGATTCACCATCCGGAAGGCATACAACCCGCCAAGAAGTGAAAGTGCCAGCACGGTGACCGTCTTCAGCGTCGTCGAAGTGGTCTCCCACCCAACCCAGGCTTCAGCAGCGTCATACACCCAGTCCGGCTGGTCACCAAAATTGATGCCAGCCACGACATTGGATATCTGCGCGAGGACTATGACTTCCTTGTAGGTCTCACCGGCCTTCACCGCG
Organism: Alphaproteobacteria bacterium; assembly: GCA_038139365.1. Taxonomy (GTDB): domain Bacteria; phylum Pseudomonadota; class Alphaproteobacteria; order Puniceispirillales; family Puniceispirillaceae; genus UBA8309. Next base: position 21,422 of record JAYOST010000013.1, on the reverse strand, counting down.
TCGGGGACGAAGCCAAGCGCCAGCTGGTTGAAGACGATGTCATCGCCGATCGCCAGAACAGCCAGCAATGCCAACGCCGGCAGTGCGGCGATCAGCCCGGCGAAGAGGCCATAATAATGCGGCAGGGAATGGAGCCTCGCTCCGGCAGCGCGGCTGGCGAGGGAAGCGCGGCTGCCAAGAAAGAAATAGCCGGAGCTGATCAGGAGAACCGCGATCGCGAGAGAAAAGCTGCTCACCGGGCCCTCCGGGCATACAATTCAAAAGAGTGAGAGCCGGTGTTGTAACCGGCTCCCGAATATTTTTCCAGCCTTACTTCAGCATGTCTGCGGTCAGTTTCGGCAAACCCTTCATGGCAGCCAGATACTGGCCGCGCTCGGCCTCCGGCATCGGGATCATGCCGGCATCGGACAGCGCGCCGTCCTCGCCCCAGTGCTTGACCCACTCGGCCATATATTCCTTGATGCCCGGAACAACGCCGACATGGGCGTGCTTGACGTAGAAATACAGGGCACGGGATACCGAATAAGTGCCATCAGCGATCTCGTCGAAGGTCGGGTTGGTGCCGTCGATGACAGCGCCCTGAAGGGTGTCGCTGTTCTGGTCGAGATAGGAGAAACCGAAAATGCCATAGGCAGTCGGGTCTTCCTGCAGCTTCTGCACGATCAGATTGTCCTGCTCACCAGCCTCGACATAGGCACCGTCAGTGCGCATGGCGCGGCAGATCTTGGCCTTGGCACCGGCAGCAGCCAGCGCGGCCTTGGCCATGTCGTTTTTGCTGCAATACCCCTTTTCATTGACCATCTCGGCGTAGGATGCGCGGGTGCCGGACGTTGTCGGCGGGCCATAGACACGAATCGCGACATCGGGAAGGTCGGGGTTGATGTCGCTCCATTTCTGGAACGGATTCGGAACCATGGTGGTGCAATCCACACCGGTCGAACCGTCGGCGCAGGCAGGAACCATGGCGGTCAGGGCCATGCCAAGATCGGCCTTTGAGATCACCAGCTGCGTGCCTTCCTTGGAATTGGCAACGACGATGCCGTCATATCCGACTTTGATCTCGGTCAGGTCGACGCCGTTGGCATCACAATATTCGAGCTCGCCGGTCTTCATCCGCGAAGAGGCGTTGCCGATGTCGATGAATTCGGTACCGATGCCTTCACAGACACCCTTTTTGCCGACTGACGAGCCGCCAGACTCAACGACGGGGGTCTTGAAGCTCGGGTTGGTGCCAAGCTGCTCGGCCACGATCGTGGCGAACGGCAGAACGGTCGATGAACCGGCTATGCTGATATAATCGCGCGCGCTTGCGGTGGTGGCGAAGCCGGCAAGGGCGACGGCGCCGACTAGGGCAAAGATGGAACGCATGGTACCTCTCCTGGTGGGGTTTCGATGGCCCAGTCTCTGCGCCTCGAGCGTTACAAAATAGTCTCACGGCTATTACAGTTATGTTACAATCAGAAAATGTCGCTCAGCTTTATGATTTTATTAATCAAATATACACCCCTCCAATGATTTCCGCTGTGTCGGCACCGCAGATTGGCCGCTCATGTCACAAAGTTTCAGACAGCCAACGCCCCAGCCGCCGCCGAGTCGAAGGTGACGGGTTCATTAGCGGCAAATTTCCATTAGTCTGAAGGCAGTGCCGCCGGCACCCTGCCGGCAGTCGCGACATTCATCGCCCGAGGACCTGCCCATGACCAAACCATATCTGCTGCCGCCCCTGATGGTCGCGCCGAACGGCGCGCGCCTGACGGATGATGATCATCCAGCAGTCCCGGTGACCATCCCGCAGATTGTGGCAGTGGCGAAGGACTGCGCCGCAGCCGGAGCCGGGGCGATGCATTTCCATGTCCGCGACGCGGCGAAAGCGCATATTCTGGATGCCGGCCTTTATCGCGAGGCGCTGGCCGAACTGGTCATCGCGGTGCCGGAGATGCATCACCAGATCACCACCGAGACGGTTGGCCGTTATGGGCCCGAGGACATGCGCGCTGTTACCCGCGCGGTGATGCCACCCGGTGTCTCGATCGGGGTGCCTGAAATGATCCCCTCCGGCACGCCGTCGCCCAAGGATGCCGCGTTTTACAGCTGGCTTGCCGCAGAAGGGATTCATACGCAGCACATCTGCTATCAGCCCGAGCATCTTCGCCTTCTTGGCGCATTGCTCGACACCGCCGGCCTGCCGAAGAGTGGTGTCTGGTGCCTGTTTGTCGTCGGCCACTACACAGGCGCAACATCCTATCCGGCGCTGATCGACGAATTTCTGGCAGAAATGCGCGCCGCCGGTATCGATGGCGACTGGGCGATCTGCGCCTTCCGCGAAGAAGAAGCCGCCTGCATCCGCCACGCTGTCGGGCTGGGCGGCAAGCTTCGTGTCGGGTTCGAGAATTCCCTGTTCATGGCCGATGGCAGCACCGCCCCGGACAATGTCGCGCGTGTCAGCGAGGCGGCGGCGTTTCTGGCCGCAGCCAAGGTGAACGGCAGAGCGTGAAGGGGGGCTGACGGCGATGGCGGATGGCAGCTTCCAGATGCTGTGCCGGGCCTGTCTGCGAAGCGGCTATGTGGGCGGGACCGTGCCACCCGATTCCTGCCCGCATTGCGACACGGCGGACGTCCGCAGCAGCCGTGAGCTGTTTCGCCTGACGATCGCGCATGTCGATTGCGATGCCTTCTATGCCTCGGTCGAGAAACGCGACGATGCGTCGATCCGTGACAGGCCGGTCATTGTCGGCGGGCGCGAACGCGGTGTGGTCGCAGCTGCCTGCTACATCGCCAGACAATACGGTGTCCGTTCGGCGATGCCGACCTGGCAGGCCCTGAAACGATGTCCCGACGCGGTGGTGATCCGCCCGAGGATGTCGCATTATGTCATGGTCAGCCGTCAGGTGCGGACCCGCATGCTGGCCCTTACTCCGCTGGTACAACCGCTGTCCATCGACGAGGCCTTTCTTGATCTGGCGGGCACCGAGAAGCTGCATGGCTGTTCTCCGGCAGAGGCGCTGGTGCGTCTGCAACGCAGCATCCGCGAGGAGCTCGGCATCACCGTTTCGATTGGGCTGAGCGGCACCAAGTCACTGGCGAAGATGGCGTCAGACCGCGACAAGCCGGATGGCTTTTTTGCTGTCGATATGGAAGGCGCGGCAGCCTGGCTGGCACCACAACCCGTCTCGGTGCTATTCGGGCTTGGCAAGGCGGCGGTGGGACGGCTGAACGCGGCCGGCATCGAAACATGCGGTGATCTTGTCGCCGCGCCGGCCGGCCAGCTTTCCAGCATTCTGGGACGCGGCGCCGGAACGATTGCCGAACTGGCGGCCGGTATCGATCCCCGCCCGGTCACGCCCGAACGCGAGGCGAAGAGCATTTCCAGCGAGACAACTTTCATCCGCGACCTGTCCACGGCCGCCGAACTGGAGGCCGAGCTGGAAATGCTGTGCCAGAAGGTGTCGGCACGGCTGAAGGCGCAGACGCTGGCAGGTGGGCGCGTCACGCTGAAGCTGAAACGGCCCGACCACCGGATCCTGACGCGCAGCCAGACACTTGGCGAGCGCACCGACAAGGCGCATCTGCTGTTTGCCATTGGGCGCGAACTTCTGGCGCGCGAGATCGGCGGGCGCAAATCCTACCGGCTTCTCGGGATCGGGATGGACCAGCTGGGACCGCCCGGCGGCGGCGATCTTCTGGCGCTTGCCGATGACGGGACAAGCCGACGCGATGATCTGGAAGCGGCGATCGATGATCTTCACGCCCGTCTTGGCACAGATTCGCTGCAGAGCGGCAGGCTGTTCACCCGCAGGCATCGTCCAGAACGCGACGCCACCCGCCAGCGCGCCGGCATCGAGGCGCTGGATGACGAGGATGATTCAGACGGGCCGGATCAGAGCGGCAGCCCGACGTAATTCTCGGCCACCATCTGGCGGCCAGCATCAGAGGTGGTGACATAGGCCAGCTCCGCCTCTTTCATCCGCTGCTCGAACGGATCGTCATTGAAACGGTGAGTCAGGTTAGTCAGCCACCAGGAAAAACGCTCGGTCTTCCACACCCGTTGCAGCGCGCGCCGTGAATATTCGTCGAGCGCCGCCTCGTCCTGCTCTTCGCAGAAGGCCAGAATGGCGTCATACATGTAATGTACGTCGGAGGCGGCGAGGTTCAGCCCCTTGGCCCCGGTCGGCGGCACCACATGTGCGGCATCGCCTGCCAGCATCAGCCTGCCAAAGCGCATCGGTTCCGCCACAAAGCTGCGCAGTGGCGCGATGCTCTTTTCCAGCGATGGTCCGGTTTCCAGCGATTCAGCCATCTCCGGCGGCAGGCGGCGGCGAAACTCGTCCCAGAAGGCATCGTCAGACCAGTTTTCTACCTTGTCATCGACATCGCACTGGATGTAGTAGCGCGAGCGCGTCATCGAGCGCATCGAACACAGCGCGAAGCCGCGCGCGGTGTTGGCATAGACAACCTCGGGCGCCACCGGCCTTGTGTCTGACAACAATCCAAGCCAGCCAAACGGGTAGATCTTTTCATAGGTGGTGATCGCCGATTCCGGCACCGACCTGCGGCTGACCCCATGATAGCCGTCACAGCCGGCAATCAGATCACAGTCGATGCGGTGGGTGACACCGTCCTTGCTGTAGGTCACCGACGGATGGTCACTGTCGAAATCATGAATGGCAACATCCTCGGCCTCATAGACGGTGTGGCTGCCACCTGCGTCACGAATCTCGCACAGATCGCGCGTTACCTCGGTCTGTCCATAGGCTGTCACGACCTTGCCGTTGGTGTGTTGCGACAGGCCGATGGAGACGGCCTTGTAGTCAAAGGCCAGATGCACGGCATGGTGCTGAATGCCCTCGGTGGCCAGCCGCTCGCCGGCACCGACGCGGTGAATCAGATCGACGGTCGTCTGTTCCAGAATGCCGGCGCGGATCCGCGCCAGAACATAATCCTGCGACTGCCGTTCAAGAACGACATTGTCGATCCCAGCCAGGTCAAGAAGCCGCCCCAGCAGCAGCCCTGACGGCCCTGCCCCGATAATCACAACCTGTTTGCGCATGGCCTGCCTTTCAACTGGTACGGTCAATGTTGGATGTCACGCGTTGCTGCGCTGGAAAATAGTGGGGAACCAGTCTTCACGCAACCGATCGCCTGGTCGCATGTCATGGCCCGGGAACGGCGGCGAGGTGCGGCCCGGCCGATCGACAAAGCGGGCATCATCACCGACAAGCCGCACCGAGAAGGCGCGCCGTCTGGCGGCGCTGTCATTGCCCCGCGCGCCATGCAGGATTCGAAAATCGAAGGCCACCGCATCACCGGGCCGCATCGGCCATTCCAGGATCCGCATCCCCTCGGCATCCGGGTCGGGGACCGGCATATAGGCATCCTCATCAGGATAGAAGGCGTCTTCGTTCAGCCACCGTGTCGGCAGGACCGGCTTTGGCCAGAGATGTGACCCGGCAACACAGCGCAGGCTGGCGTCGTCCACCGGATCGACCGGGCACCAGAAGCTGAGGGTCTGCTGCCCCTCGACGAAATAATAAGGGCTGTCCTGGTGCCAGGGTGTCGGCTTTGAGGTTCCCGGCTCCTTGACCAGCACATGATCATGGAACAGCTGCACAGAGTGCGAGCGCATCAGGTCGGCCGCCACCTCGGCGGCTGGCGATTCCGTGATCACCTGCTGAAAGGGCGGGATCCGCGTCCAGTTACAGTAATCGTCGAAGAACCGGCCAGTTTCGCCAGGCTTCAGGTTCTCCGCACCATAAGGACCGGGATCGGCCATGTTCATCTCGATTCCGCTGGCGATCTGCTCGACGAAATCGGCGAACAGCCCGCGCACCAACACAGCCCCGTCACGGGCATAGCTGTCGACATGATCCTGCGTGATAAGATGGTGCATCGGTACTCCAGAACATGCCAGCGGCACTGCGGCCAGTCACAAATTGGCCAGTCACAAATCGGCCAGTCACAAATTGGTCAGAAGCGAATCACGGTCCAGCGAGAAATTGGCATAGATCGGCAGAAAGGCGCTGCCGATGGCGCGCGCGGTGATGCCGATCTCGGCCTGGTGGAGCTCGGGGAGATGAAGCCCCTTGCTGTTGTAGCGGGACAGCGCCTCGTCCGTCAGACGCAGCAGATCGGCGGTACGGTCCTTGGGAAGGCCACCCGCCAGGATCACCGCATCTAGATCAAGAACCGCCGCCGTCGACAGGATCGCAAAGGCAAGGCTATCCGCTGCCTGACCGGCCCATTCGGTGAAAATGCCCACAGTCGTCTCATCCTGCTCGCCATAATAGAAGGAGTGCGGGTCATCACGGCCAGCGGCGCGGGCCAGCGCCTCGAACCCGGTCAGCGAAGCGCGCTCGATCAGCTGTGCCGGCATCCCGTCACCGGCAAGTCCGGTCGGCAGCGAGCCGATGGCCGCCGCCGCGCCGTGCGCGCCCGTCTGCAGTTGATTCGAAAGGACCAGACCGCCGCCAACAAAGCTGCCAACGTAGAGATAAAGGAAATTCTGGATCCCCTTGCCGCGCCCAAAGCACAGCTCGGCGAGGCAGGCCGCCGACACATCATGCAGAAGATAGGTCAGCGCCCCTACTCTGGTTTCAACTTCGGCGACGATGTCGATATCCTTCCAGCCGTCGAGTGACCCGGCCGGCAGGTTCAACTCATCCTCCCATCCGGCGAGGCTGCGCGGCATGGCGATGCCGGCCCCGAGGATACGGGTGCGTTGTTCCACTGGCAGATCGGCGATCAGGCCAGGCAGGTTTTCATCAATGAGCCGCAAGGTGGCTCCAGCATCCGGCATCGCAAAGCGTTCGGTGCGGCGCGCCAGCACCGTGCCGTCAAACCCCATGGCGATGAGGTCTAGCGAGCGACGTCCGATCTTGATGCCGATGGACACCGCGCCAAGCGGATTCAGCGCGAACGGGGTCGAGGGCTGTCCCACCCGCCCACGCATCTTGTCACCGCTGAGAAGAAGCTCGCTTGCCATCAGACGCTTGACGATCACCGTCATCGTCTGCGCCGACAAGCCGGTCATGCGCGCAAGATCGGCCTTCGTCAGCCACCCATGGCGGCGCAACAGCGAGATCACCAGCCGTTCATTATACTGGCCGACGCTGACCTGGTTGCCGCCATGGCGTGACGTCGAGGTGTGGTCACCGATAGGTGATTGCGATTTCATCCGGGTTAGCCGCCTTCTACTTTGCCTCTGTCACCATAGAACCGCCGCCGACCAAAGGAAATACCCACACAAGGCTGCGCCGCTGGACAAGGCCACGCCGCTGGACAAGGCCGCGCCGCTGG
>JAYOST010000013.1:3215-14029 GCA_038139365.1 Alphaproteobacteria bacterium | reverse complement strand
CGCCGCTGGACAAGGCCGCGCCGCTGGCAGCGCTCTCGACTAGAACAATCCACGAAATTAATCTTAAATCAAATTGAATTATTAATTGACAGCCGTTTCTGTCCTGCCGTATGTCTTGCCTCATGACAGATGTAGGGGACATTCAATGAAACAGATTGCCATCAACGGCTTTGGGCGAATCGGCCGCAATGTGCTTCGCGCCCTTCTGGAATCACCGCGCGACGAATTCCGGATCGTTGCGATCAATGATTTGGCGCCGGCGGAAACGTCGGCACTTCTTCTCGAGCTTGATTCCACGCATGGCCGTCTTGGCATGCCAGTCGGCCACGGCAATGATTTCATCGAGGTGGGTGGCCAGAAGATCGCCTATATGAGCCATCGTGACCCGGCGGCCTGTGACTGGGGCGGGCGGGGCATCGACCTTGTGATGGAATGCACCGGCATTTTCACCGCAGCCGACAAGGCGCGCACGCATATTGATGCCGGTGCCGGCCGGGTGCTTGTCTCTGCCCCATCAAAGGGCGCTGATGCAACCATCGTCTATGGCGTCAATCATGCCAGCCTGACAGCGGATATGATGGTGATCTCGAACGCGTCCTGCACGACCAACTGTTTGGCACCTGTGGCCAGTGCGCTGCATGCCGCTTGCGGCATCAAGCAGGGCTTCATGACGACAATCCATGCCTATACCGGAGACCAGAACCTGATCGATGGCGATCACTCGGACCCATACCGGGCCCGCGCAGCGGCGCTTAACATGGTGCCCTCGACAACCGGCGCGGCACGCGCCGTCGGCCTGGTCCTTCCTGAGCTGGACGGACGCCTTGACGGTGTCGCCATCCGTGTGCCGACACCGAATGTCTCGGCCGTCGACCTTGTGTTCGAACCGCAGACCGTGATGAGCGCTGACGAAATCAACGCCGCGCTGGTGGCCGCCGCGGCAGACATGGCACCGGTCATGGCGACAACCGACAGGCCGCTTGTGTCGACCGACTTCAACCATGACCCGGCCTCGGCCGTGGTTCATCTCGACCAGACCCGGGTGATGCCCGACGGCATGACACGCATTCTGGCCTGGTACGACAATGAATGGGGCTTTTCAAACAGGATGCTGGACACCGCCGGCGCTATTCTGAAACTGTGAAGTCACTGAAGCACGGCATGCTGACCCGACGGCTGGCAAGGCCGCTGCCGCTGCGGAGACAGAAATGATCGACCCGAAGGTGCCTTCCATCAATTTGCAGCCAAGCGATTATGTGATTATTGGCGGAACCGGCGATCTGGCGCTGCGGAAAATCTTCCCGGCGCTTTTCTGGCGCTTTCTTGACGGGCAGATCACCCCTGACTACCGCATCGCCGCCGCCGCCCGCAGCACCATCAGCACAAGTGATTTCGCCGCGATGCTAAGGCCCTTTTGCGAGGATGCCTTTGGCGATGACGGTGCCAGTGAAGATGACTGGAACGGCTTTCTTGACCTGCTGTCTGTGATCACGCTCGACGTCAGCTCCGGCGATGGTGGCGAGGCGCTTGCCGGTTTTATTGCCGAGCGCGCCAATGCCGACCGCCCGACCATCTTCTATCTGGCCATCGCGCCAAGCCTGTTTGGCGACGCCACCCGCATTCTAAAGGCGAACGGCCTTGTCACACCGCAGGCCCGCCTTGTCGTCGAAAAGCCGCTTGGCCATGACGGTGAGTCCAGCCGCGCGATCAATACCGAGCTTGCCGAAATCTTCGATGAAACGCAGATCTACCGGATCGATCATTATCTCGGCAAGGAGACGGTGCAGAACCTGATGGCGCTGCGCTTCGCCAATGTGATTTTCGAATCCCTGTGGAACAACAACCATATTGACCATGTGCAGATCACCGTCGCCGAGACCGTCGGCGTCGGTGGCCGCGCCGGCTATTACGACAAATATGGTGCAATCCGTGACATGGTGCAGAATCATCTGCTGCAACTTGTCTGTCTGGTCGCGATGGAGCCACCTTCCTTCTTCGATGCCGACCAGGTCCGCGACGAGAAGCTCCGCGTGCTGCGCGCGATCCGGCCGCTCGCCGCCGGCGACATCCAGTGCGGCCAGTATCAGGAATACACGCAGGAACTTGGCGAGACCTCGGACACCGAGACCTTTGTAGCGATGAAACTGGCGATCGACAACTGGCGCTGGGCAGGCGTGCCTTTCTATATCCGCACCGGCAAGAAGCTGGAGCGCCGCGCTTCGGAAATCGTCATCACCTTCAAGCAGCGCCCGCACGACATCTTTCAGCGCAATGGCGGCGCGGCCATCGACGGCCCGCCCAACAGGCTGATCATCCGGCTGCAACCAAGCGAGGGGCTGCGCCTGCAGCTGATCTCCAAGGAGCCCGGTCCGGGCGGCATGAGATTGTTTCCCTCGGAACTCAACCTCAGCTTCGACGACACCTTCGAATCACGTCTTCCCGACGCCTATGAGCGGCTGTTGATGGACACGGCGCGTGGCAACCAGACACTGTTCATGCGCCGTGATGAAGTGTTCGCCGCCTGGGACATCATCGACCCGGTGATGGACATCGTCGCAGAACGCACACCGCATCTCTATCGTTCCGGAACGATGGGCCCGGCGGACGAGCTTCTCGTCGCCGATGGCCGCGCCTGGATCGATCCCCATGATGACTAGGATCACAACGGCAAGCTGTGTGATACTGAACCGATCATCACCATCAGCCGTCGGCACGGAACATCATCCATGACCCAGCTTCACGACCGCGTCGCCAGCGTCACAGACAGAATACGCCACCGCAGCCGCGCGCGGCGTCAGGCCTATCTCGAGGACATCGCCGCGATGGAGAGCTCGCCTGACAGCGACCGCCGCAGCGTCTCGTGTTCGAACATGGCGCATGCCGCCGCCGCCGCTGGCCAGGACCAGGCCCTTGTCCTTGGGCAGGGCAAGGCGCCGGCACCCAATATCGGCATCATCACCGCCTATAACGACATGCTGTCGGCGCACCAGCCCTTCGAGGCCTACCCGCAGGTAATTCGCGCCGCAGCCCGTGCCGCCGGCGGCACCGCGCAGGTGGCCGGCGGGGTGCCGGCGATGTGCGACGGCGTCACCCAGGGGCGTCCCGGGATGGAGCTGTCGCTGATGAGCCGCGATGTGATCGCGATGGCCACCGCCGTCGGCCTGTCGCATGGCGTCTATGACGCGGCGCTGTGCCTTGGTGTCTGTGACAAGATCGTGCCGGGCCTTGTCATCGGCGCCCTGTCCTTTGGACATCTTCCTGTGATTTTCGTGCCGGCTGGACCGATGACAAGCGGCCTGCCAAATGCCGAGAAAGCAGCAGTGCGCAAAGCGTTCGCGCGTGGTGAGGCAACCCGCGCCGACCTTCTGAAATCCGAGCTTGCCGCCTATCACGGCCCGGGAACCTGTACCTTCTACGGCACCGCAAATTCGAACCAGATGCTGATGGAGGTGATGGGACTCCACCTTCCAGGATCCGCTTTCGTCAACCCGCATGACGATCTGCGCCACGCCTTGACTGTCGCCGCGACCGAACGCGCCATCACCATCGCCCGCCGCGGCGCCGATCCGCGCCCGATCGGCCAATGCCTTGATGAACGCAGCTTCGTCAACGCCATCATCGGGCTTCACGCCACTGGCGGGTCGACCAACCATACGCTTCATCTTCCGGCCATGGCCGCCGCCGCCGGCATCAGTCTGACCTGGCAGGATTTCGCCGACCTGTCCGAGGTGACGCCGTTGCTGGCACGCGTCTATCCGAATGGCCAGGCGGATGTGAACCATTTCCACGCCGCTGGCGGCATGGGCTATATCATCCGCGAACTTCTGGGGGCCGGCCTTCTCGATGGCAGCGCCGCGACCGTCGCCGGTGACAGCCTTGCCGATTATGCGCGCGAACCAGTGTTGTCAGAAAACGGCCTTGTCTGGCGCGACTCGCCAGCCGAATCGCTGGATCGCGACATCCTGCGCCCCGCCAGTGACCCGCACGCGCCAAATGGCGGACTGCGGATGCTCGACGGCACACTTGGCAAATCGGTGATCAAAATTTCCGCTGTCGCACCTGAACGCCATCTGATCGAGGCCCCTGCCGCGATCTTCGATGACGAGGCATCGGTGAAGGCGGCCTATGCCGAAGGCGCCCTCGACCGCGATGTCGTCGTCGTCGTGCGCGGCCAGGGGCCACAGGCCACCGGCATGCCGGAACTTCACAGCCTGACACCGATCCTGTCCAACCTTCAGGACAAGGGCTTTGCCGTCGCGCTTGTGACGGACGGGCGCATGTCGGGGGCCTCGGGAAGCGTTCCCGCCGCCATCCATGTGACACCCGAAGCGGTGGCGGGCGGTCCGATCGGACAGCTGGCGGATGGTGATATGATCAGGCTTGATGCCACCGCTGGCAGGCTGGAGACAGATGCCGACCTGTCGCAGCGCCCCGCCTATGGCCCGACCAACCGCGCCCCGCAGCGCGGCTTTGCCCGCCCGCTTTTCGGCGCCCTTCGCGCCGCTGCCGGATCCGCCGAGCAAGGGGCTGGTCTGCATTTCACGGAGAATTGATCCATGTCCAACCCAATGACACCCATCCCCGAGATTCTGGCGCTTGGCCCGGTCATGCCGGTGATCGTCATTGACGACGCGGCACAGGCGGTGGCGCTTACCAACGCGCTTCTCGCCGGCGGCATCCGCACCATCGAGATCACACTTCGCACCCCAGCGGCGCTTGATGCCATTCGTTCTGTGGCGGAAAACTGCCCCGACATCACCGTCGGCGCCGGCACCGTGAACAACGCCGCGCTGGCACGCCAGGCCCGAGAGGCCGGCGCCGCCTTCGCGGTATCTCCAGGAACGACAGCCGCGGTGATCGAGGGTTGCGCCCACGCCGGGCTGCCGCTTCTTCCTGGTGCCGCCACAGTGTCTGAAATGATGGAGCTTCACGATGCCGGCTTTGCCGCGATGAAGTTCTTCCCAGCGAACGCCGCCGGCGGCATCGGGTTTATCAAGGCACTGGCGAGCCCACTGCCCGGCATCAGTTTCTGTCCGACCGGCGGGATCACTCTCGACACCGCGCCAGACTGGCTTGCACTGCCGAATATCGCCTGCGTCGGTGGAAGCTGGGTGGCATCGCAGGCCGCCATCGCCGCCGGCGAATTCGACGCCATCACCGCCCGCGCCCGCGCCGCGGCAGCTTTGTAGCGCATCATATGGACAGCTCGCAGATTGCCGGAGCCCGAAACTCGATCTCCGTCGGATTCTTCGGTCTGGGGCTGTTTATGGGGATGTGGGGCGTCATGGTCCCACTTCGCAGTGCCGAGCTCGGGCTGAGCGAGCTGATGATCTCAGGGTTCCTGCTGAGCATCGGGCTGAGCCTGTGTGCCGCGATTTTTCTGGTCACGAAACTGCCAGCCCTGCAGGATTCGGGCAGGTTGATCCGCTTTGCCGGTCCCGCCTATGGCGCCGGCTTCGCGGTCTGCCTCCTGACCGGATCACTTCCCGTCTTCTTCCTGTTCGGTGCCGTCACCGGCTTCGCCGCCGGCTTTGTCGACGCCGGACTGAACAGCCAGTCATCGCAGTGGGAACAGGCCACCGGAAAACGCAGCATGTCATCCTTTCATGCGCTGTTCTCGCTTGGCATGCTTGGCGGTGCCGGCCTGATCACCGTGATCCTGTCGGCCGACCATGACCCGCTCGCCAGCATCATCCTGTGCACATTTGCCTATGGGGGCTATATCCTGCTGGCCAGCCGCTGGCTGGATAGTGAACCGCACCGGGATGATGACAGCACCGGGCCGGACCGGCCAATCCGGCTGCCGCTTGCCGTCATTCTGTTCCTCGGCGCGTCGATCACCATGGCATCGCTTGTCGAAGGTGGTGTCGTCGACTGGTCGGCGCTTCACCTCAACCGGGTAATGCAGCTCCCAGTCGATCAGGCCGGCCACGCCGTGCTTCTTTTCAGTGTGGCGATGACCGTCTCGCGCTTTCTAGGTGACAGGCTGGGATCAATGATTGCGCCGAATCTGCTGTTGGCGGTGCCGCTGGTCATCGCCGGCATTCTTCTGACCATCGCCGTTGCGACCGGCAACGCGGCGCTGCTGATCAGCGCCTATATCTTTGTCGGTCTCGCCCTTGGCAACGCCTTTCCCATTATCGTGTCCGAAGCGGGGCGCGCCGCTGGCGACCAGCCGCTTCGCGAAATCTCGGTGATTGTAGGTTTTGCCTATTTCGGGCTGATCAGCGGACCAGCGCTGTTCGGTGTGCTGGCTCATATCCTCGGCCTGGACGCCACCATCCTGGCGATTGCCGGCATGGCGTTCGCTCTGGGACTGGCGAGCTATGCGATGCCACGATTCGTTAGCGGTGCCGGAAAGGCTGGCACTTCCTGAACGTGGCAAGTGGCGTCAGGCCCTGATCACCATATGACGGAGCGCCGCGGTCGACATTGCCGTCGCCGCCCCACGAAGCCCAGCATGTGGGTCAACCGACAGATAGACAGGCACCTCGGCAAGCAGCCGCCCCATCGTGCCGCCATGTCGAAAGCGGGTCGCGAAAAGACTGTCCGCCACCAAATTGCGAAGATGCGCGACGATGCCACCGGCGATCACCACGCCGCGCCAGCATCCCATGGTCAACGTCGCATCGGCAATCACCGTTCCCAGAATGCCAAGCATCATCATTGCCGCCGCGCGTTCCGGCCCGTCGCCGGCCACCGCTGCAGTGCCAATTTCCGGGGCTGTCAGACGATTGCCACTGGTCTGCAGACGATAGATCGTCTCTAGCCCGCCACCGCTGACGAAATGCTCCGCTGCGACATGCCCGACCTCGGCGCGCAGGGCCTGAAGAAGCTGGAGCTCGGCATCATCCTGCGGCGCGAAACCGACATGCCCTCCCTCGCCCTGAAGCGGGATATAGCCATCCGCCGCCGGGATCAGCGCCGAGACACCAAGCCCGGTGCCAGGTCCAATCACCAGAAGCGGGGCCGTGGCCGGGCCAGCCCCCTCCAGCAGCGTCAGATTGCCATGCGCCAACGGATCGGCCTGGGCCAGCGCCTGCGCGGTGAAGTCATTGATCACAAGAAGCCGGTCAAGTCCGACCGCCGCCAGCAGGTCGCGCTTCTCGAAACGCCAATGATTGTTGGTGACATCGACATGCGCGTCCTGCACCGGGCCAGCCACCGCGATGCTGGCGGCGCTGGCGGCAATGCCCGTCTCGTCAAGATACAAGGCCATGGCCGCCTGCAGCGAGGGAAAGTCGCCGCACAGCATGCTGCGGACATTCGACAACCCATCCTCGGCGGCAGCCGCAAAGCGCACATTAGTGCCGCCAACATCAACCGCGACAAGCGTCATGCCCCTCTCCTGCCTAGCGGAACAGCTGGCCGATATCGTAGATCACCAGGGCAATCTCGGATTCCAGCGGGAAGGACAAGACCCCCATCAGGCTGTAACCAAGCATGAGCGGCATGACATAGAAGCGGATCATATAGATGAACCAGGCGACGTAGAGAGGCCGCATCCTGTCCACAAGGAAGGACGGTGTCGCCCGGCTCATGAAGCGGATCATCGGATCGGTCATCCGGACAAACGCCTTCATGAAGAAGAAATCGGAATTTTCCGACACGAAGATGCTCATGCCGAATCTGCCGATCAGCGTCCACATCGCCAGACCCATGACATAGTCAAGGATCAGGATGGCAACCGGAATCTCAGCCGTCATCTTTACTGTCTCCCCTCAAAAACCGTCCCTGTATTCTGCACAAATGAAACGGAGCAGGGAAGGCTCCCTGCTCCGCAAAATTGTCGCTCATGCGCCCGTGTCGGCTCCGCCGCGCGGGCGCATGATGTTTGCCGTCAGGTGTTGTTGGTGACAGTCTCGCCCTTCGGAACGCGGATGGCGTCGACCATTTTCTGGGTCTCCTCATCCGGCTCTTCGGTCATCAGCGAGACCACGATCATCAACACCAGGCTGACCGGCATGCCGATCATACCGAAACGCAGACCGTCAAGGCCAAGCCACGGGGTCATGCCGGCGAACTGCACCATGTACAGATACCAGGCACCGGCACCAAAGCCGCCGACCATGCCGGCAACCGCACCTGCGCGGTTCGCCCGCTTCCACCAGACACCAAGCACCAGCGGGAAGAACAGGCCGGAGTTGGCGAAGCAGAATGCCCACGCCACGGCACCGAGGATCCCGGTCAGCTTGGCCGACGCCACATAAGCGGCCGCCGCACCGACGACGAGAAGCAGGATACGCGCCACGACGAGACGTGTCTTGGTATCTGCCTTCGGGTCGATGATCTTGTAGTACAGGTCATGCGACAGAGCGTTCGCGATGGCAAGCAGCAGACCGTCAGCGGTCGACATGGCAGCCGCCAGGCCACCAGCAGCCACCAGGCCCGAGATCACATAAGGAAGACCCGCGATTTCCGGCGTCGCCAGAACCACAATGTCACCCTTCATGAAGAACTCGTTGATCTGCAGGATGCCGTCACCATTGCCGTCGATGATCTTCACAAAGCCGACATTCGACCATTTCTGCACCCAGTCCAGAGCGGTGGCATCAGCAACGGACTTGCCGATGATGCCGGTCGCAAGGTTCGGGTCGAGGATCGAAAGCTTGGTGAAGGTCGCCAGAGCCGGCGCGGTGAAGTACAGCAGGAAGATGAACACCAGCGACCAGCCGACAGACTGACGCGCAGCCTTGACGGACGGGGTGGTGAAGTAACGCATCAGCACGTGCGGCAGAGACGCGGTACCCAGCATCATACAGACAACCAGAGTGAAGAACTTCCACTTGGCCATCAGTGTATCGCCGGCATCGTTAATGCCAACCGACAGAGCCTTCAGGCCACCAGCCTCGGCAGCTGCCGCGGCTGTCGGCTTCAGCGTGCCAACCTGGTGAAGGGCTTCCAGCTCCTGGACGCGGAGAACGGCATCGAACTGCGCGAATTGCGGAATAAGACCGTAATCCAGCGAATTCGACATCCAGAACACCGGCAACAGATAGGCGATGATCAGCACGATGTACTGCGCCACCTGTGTCCAGGTCACGGCCTTCATGCCGCCAAGCATCGAGCAGAACAGGATGCCGGCAAGGCCGATCCAGACGCCAACCTCGAACGGAATGGCAAGGGCGCGCGAGGCGACAATGCCGGTACCGGTAATCTGAGCCGTCACATAGGTGAAGGAGGCGACCACAAGAATGATCACCGCGCACAGACGTGCAAGGTTGCCGCCATAGCGGGTTCCGATGAAGTCAGGCACCGTGTAGCAGCCGAATTTACGCAGGTAAGGCGCAATCAGGCTGGCCACGAGGACATAACCGCCGGTCCAGCCGACAAGGAACGCCATATACGGATAGCCGCCAAGATAGATGCCGCCTGCCATTGCGATGAACGACGCGCCCGACATCCAGTCGGCCGCGGTCGCCATCCCGTTGAACACGGCTGGCACCTGTCTGCCGGCGACATAATACTCGTTGGACTGCATCGTCCGCGAGAGAACACCGATCAGGGCATAGATGAGAATGGTGAAGCCAACGAACATCCAGCCGATCGCATCAGCGCTGACACCGGCTTGTTCGAGAATGGCCATGAGAATGACGAAGCCCAGGAAACCAAGCGTATAGATTCCGTAGACACGTCCGAGATTCTGGATAAATCCGCCTTCGAGTTTCATCATGGTGATTTCTCCTATTCCTCAGAAACACCATGCTCGTCATCCAGCCTGTTCTGGCGCGTGACGAACCAGAAGACAAGAATGACGAAGGCGATTTGCGAGCCTTGGCCGGCCATGTAATAGCCAAGCGGGAAAGACCCCGCCTCGCCATTCAGGGCATCACCGAACCAGTGCACGACGAAAGAGAAGAAGGCCCAGATAGCGAGCGTGACATACAACAAGCTCTTGGACTTCTCCCAGTGGCTGGACGAACCAGCTGCTTCGTTTGACATGGAAATTCCTCCTGTTTGAGCCCCCGCCTTACGGCCGGGAGCAACTTAGTTCCGTGACATATTGAGGAAAAATTGTCCCGAAACCTCCCCTGAACCCGCAGTCATTGCTGTTGTTTTTTGCCGCGACTTCGTTAACCGGTGATGGTACTCAGGAGCGACAAAATGACAACAACTTTTGTTTTTTCGGCAAAAATGAAACTCCCAGAGTCAATAAAGCCCCTTCTCCGGACGCTCGGACTGCTGCGCCAGCCTGACATAGAAACCTATGTCCAGCTCGTTGATTACACAGAAAAAAATGCCGCCTATGTCTCGCAAGTCACACTGTATACCTATGTCAAGGCGCGGGCCGGCACACAGTATCCGAAGATGTTCGAAAATGAGGATTTCCTGACCTCGCTGCGGATCGCCCGCTGGCACATCTTCGGGGCCGCCGTCGCCGATATGGCGCTGTTCGCCGCCGCGCAATTCCAGGTCGCAGGCGATCTTGACAGCACCGCCGCCGAGAGGTTCGCCGGCGGCATCATCGAAGAGGTGCTGACAAATTACCGCCAGGATGACGTCGCTCCGCAGGTGTTTCTCGACATGATGGCCGAGGGCAAGCGCCGCGCCGCCTTCGCCAACTGGGCCGATATCGCCACTGGCCCGGCGGCCTTTCAGCGAAGCTCGGATGCTGTTTACGAATGGGCGCCGATCGCCGACGAGCTGAAATCACTGGATGAAGAGATCGTTCGCAACTCTATCCATCTTCGCTGGATCGGGGTCCGCCGCGACACCAAGGATTTGCTGCGCCGTGACGCCGTCCTCGCCAGCTGGACGCCACCGGACCCGATCTAGGAAATTCGCCAGACGTCGCGGCGTGTAACGCCCGGGCC
>JAYOST010000013.1:0-3115 GCA_038139365.1 Alphaproteobacteria bacterium | reverse complement strand
GCCCTAGAACATGCCGTGGAGCGATTTCGTCTCCAGATAGTCCTCAAGGCCCATGACGCCGCCCTCACGGCCATTGCCCGACTGCTTGTAGCCCCCGAACGGGGTGCCATATTCGACAGCGGCACCATTGATATGGACCGCGCCGGCGCGAAGCCGCGACGCCACCCTCTCGGCGCGCGCCGCGTCGCCTGTCTGCACATAGGCTGCCAGACCGTAGGGGGTGTCATTGGCGATGGCGATCGCCTCATCCTCGCTGTCGAACGGGGTGATGGCCAGAACCGGGCCGAATATTTCCTCACGTGCGATCCGCATGTCATTCGCGACATCGGCAAAGATCGTCGGTTTTACATACCAGCCGGCCTGGAACCCTTCCGGCTTGCCGAGACCCCCGGCCAGCAGCCGCGCCCCCTCGTCGATGCCGACCTTGATCATCGTCTGCACCCGGTCATACTGGATCTCGTCGAACAGCGGGCCGAGATGCTCGCCCTCCTGTGCCGGATCACCGACGGCGGTGTCCGCCGCCGCCTGACGCGCGATCTCCAGAACCTCGTCATAGCAGCTCCGCTCGACAAGAAGCCTTGTCGGCGCATCGCAGGACTGGCCAGTATTCAGCATGCAATCGCGCACCGAACCCCTGACCCGTTCTTCAAGGTCGCAATCGGCGAAGACGAGGTTGGGCGACTTGCCGCCAAGCTCCAGCGTCACCCGCTTGATGGTCTCGGCGGAATCCTTGGTCACCGCCTTGCCGGCGCGGGTCGAGCCGGTGAAGGACATCATCTGGATGCCGGGATGGCAGGACATCGCCGCGCCTACCACCGGCCCTTCACCATGCACCAGGTTGAACACGCCGGCCGGCACCCCGGCGTCATGCAGCAGCTCGGCATAGACAACGGCCGAGACCGGTGTGTGCTCGCTTGGCTTCAGCACGCAGCAGCATCCTGTCGCAATCGCCGGCAGCACCTTCAGCACGATCTGGTTGATCGGCCAGTTCCAGGGCGTGATCAGCCCGCAGACACCGATCGGCTCACGCACAAGAATGTCGCCTGTTTCCAGCTTCTCACGTTCCGCAAGCGCTTCCAGCGCATCGATAAACCCCTGCAGATGGCCGATCGCAGCATCAGCCTGCATCTCGCGCGCCATGGTGATCGGCGCGCCCATCTCCTTGCGCATCGCCTGCGCCATATCCTCCAGCCGCTCCTCGCTCAGCGCCTTGATCCGTCTGAGAAGCGCCAGCCTTTCTTCCTTGGATGTCCGCGAAAAGCTTTCGAAAGCGGCACTCGCAGCAGCAACCGCCCGGTCGACATCCGCGGCATTGCCAAGCGCCACAGTGCCGAGCCTCTCACCTGTAGCCGGGTTCAGAACCGGCATGCTGTCGGCAGAAATCGGGGCCACCCAGGCGCCGTCAATATAGAATTGCTGCAGCTTGTCCATGATGTTCGGTCCTTCCATTCGTTAGCGGGCCGCGGTGATGGCGGTCTCGATCAATTTTCTCACAGCATCGGCGTCGGCGTGTTTCGGGTTCGTCGCGGCGGCGCTGTCGAGAAGGGCTTTGTGGGAAATCCGCTCGGCGCAGTCAAGCGGCACACCGATTTGTGATAGCGCCGTCGGAATTCCGATCTCGTCGAGGCGACGCTCGATCTCGGCGATGAATGCCTCCGGTGTCGCGTCGCCAAGCCCCATCGCCTGCGCCATGCGTACCACTTTGGCGTCTTCGCCGGGAAGATTGTAGCGCAGCACCACCGGCAGCACGATGGCGTTGGTCAATCCGTGCTGCGTGTCATATTCCGCGCCCACCATGTGCGATATAGCATGCACCAGCCCCAGCCCCTTGAGAAACGCGATGCCGGCCAGGCAGGATCCGACCAGCATGCCGCCGCGCGCCACTACATTGTCTGGTTCGCGCACCGCCACCGGAAGCCACCGCGCAATCAGCGCCAGCCCCTGCAGCGCCACCGCATCACAAAGCGGATGAAAGCCGGGCACCAGATAGGCCTCGATGGCGTGGGTCATGGCATCGGCGCCGGTCCAGGCGGTCAGGCTGGGTGGCAGACCGATTGTCAGCTCAGGGTCCAGAAGCGCCAGCGCCGGCTTCAGATCGGGATGGCAGATGCAGAACTTCATGCCCTTGCCGGTATGGGTCACCATCGCCGTGCTTTCAGTCTCGGCGCCGGTGCCGGCCGTGGTCGGAATTGTGATCAGCGGCGGAAACGCCTGGTCCGGACCAATCACCGCCGGCGGCTCCTCCCATTCGAAGTCCCAGAGGTCAATCTCGTTGCGCGCCGTCAGGCAGACCCCCTTGCCGCCATCCATGGCGCTGCCGCCACCAATGGCGATGACCGCGTCGTGTCCGCCTACCTGAAAGGCGGCCTTGCCAGCGGCGATCTCGGTATCGCGCGGATTCGGTGAAATGCCGGAGAATACGGCGCTCTTGACCCCGGCGCTGGCCAGGATCTGCCCCAGGGCGGGAATGAACGGCAGGTCGCGGCTGCCGCTGTCCGTGACGATCAGCGGGTTGCGGATGCCCATTGCGGCGCAGCGCCGGCCGATCTCGGCAAGCCGGCCCGGACCATAGGCAATCGGCACGGGAAAGCTCCAATCCTGCGGTGCCAGCATGGCGGCCCGTTCCTCTGCGGCGATATCAGCTGTCATTGCGAGCTTCCCTTTCTGATGGCCAGAACATCATTCTTCTGCCCCAAAATCCTGATCCCGTCTGGCAAAATTTGAAAGCCCGGAAATGACCCGCGCCCCGTCAGGGCACTACCGCCGTCAAATGCATGGGTGCAACCGCAAGCAACTTCGACTGAAGGCTGGCCGCCATGGCGGGATGAAACGGCATTATGACTTGCATTGCGCATCCATTGGTGCCTAGGATTTTGGCATTGGTACAACATAAATTCCGGCCCCCGAATTATTCAGGGCGGGCCAGGAGGAGGGAACACATGACTATGAAAATTTCGAGGCGGACCGCACTGAAAACGGCCGCCGCCGCTAGCGCGCTGTCGGTTGCCGGCATGCCTGCAGTGGCATCGCCAAAGCATGGTGGCACCTACACAATTGGCATGTCGGGCGGCAACACGTCCGACACATGGGACAGCCGCACACATTCCGACAGCTT
>JAYOST010000012.1:13121-27967 GCA_038139365.1 Alphaproteobacteria bacterium | reverse complement strand
TCGCCATATCGGCGATTGAATCAATCGCCACCCCGGCCATGCCGACATCATCGGCGACAAGCGGATTGTCCGAATCATAGCCGCGATGCGTTGGCAGATCGAACGCCACCGACAGCCCCATCTGCCCCGCCGCCAGATTGCGGCGGTAGAAGGCGTTTGATTCCTCGGCGGTGGAGAAGCCGGCATATTGCCGAATCGTCCAGGGGCGCGTCGCATACATGGTGGCATAGGGCCCACGAAGGAACGGGGCAATTCCCGGAAGCCCAGACGCCGCCACCTGCGCCGCCGGATCCGGCATCGCCAGCGGCGGGACCTCGATGCCTTCATCACTCATCCGGGCTGGCGGCAGACCATCCTGCATATCTGTCAAAGGCATTGCCCGGCTGGCGGGAAGCGGGGTGCAGCTGAAATCGGGGAGTCCCATCACACCGCTCCCTTTTCGCCAATGAGCTGTTCCAGACCGGCAAGCCTGTCGTCGCTGCCAAGGATTGCGGCGGCGGCCTGGAACCTGCCAACGGCAAGCCCGTCCGGCACCGCCGCCATGCCGCAACCGATCACCATGTCCGGCCGTGCCGCCGCGATGGCGTCCGTCTCGTCGGCGCCAAGGCTCACCGGCTGCACCCCGGCAATGGCGAACAGGCGGCGCATGGCACGCTCTTCGTCTGTCGCGCTGTCGCTGGCCCCACGCAGAAGCAGGACCCTCGGCATGCTGGCCAACGCGGCGCGGCGCAGCGATTCGACCAGCGCGGCAGGCCGGCTGATATCGGCAAACGCCTCCAGAACATCGGGCACCACCTCGGCGACAGGCTGCAGGGTGACACCGAGAAGTTCGGCGTCGCCGGCACGAAGGCGCGCCTCACGCGTGGCGGCGGCCAGCCCGGCCTGTTCGGCGATCATGCCGCTTGCAATCGCGTCGGCCAGCCCGCCGGCAGCCTCGATCTGCTGAAAAGCGGCCCAACCGGCGGCGGCCAGATCCTCGGTCCGATGTTCGATAAAGGGTGCTCCGGCAGCTGGATCAAGGCTTGCCGCCAGTCCTGATTCCGCCATCATCATCACCTGTGCAAGCCGCGCCGTGCGCCGCGCCGCGTCACTTTCACCGGTCAGCAGATCATGGCCGAACCCGGTCATCAGGTCAGCACCGCCGATCGCCCCACCAAGAAGCGCGGTGGTGGTGCGGAGCATATTCACCTCGGCATCTAGCACCGACATCATCCGCAGCGAGGCATAACCACCAAGAAACAGCGGTGTCGGCGCGATATCACAGGCCGACAACAGCCCGTCCCACAGGCGGCGCATCGCGCGGCAAGTCGCCACCCCGGCAAAACTGTCGGCTGGCAACGCCAGGCGAACAGAAGCACGGCCGGCAATATCGCCAGGATCGACACCGGCATTTTCAGCGCTGCGCAGCATCGCCGCGAGCCCGGCGGTGACCAGTCCCAGCTCCTGCGCTGGCGTTAGACCGCGGTTGTGCCAGGACCAGCCATCGACACGAAACAACCGGTGCGCTGACGGTGCCTCGGCATGAAGCGCCAACCCGGCTTCACATGCGTGAAGCGGGTCAAGCCCGAGATCGATATCCAACAGAGCGGCATCCTCGCCGCGCCCTTCGGCGAGCGCCAGAAGCGCACGGTAATGACCGGCACTTGCCGCATCGCCATCAAGACCGATCGCGATCGCCGGTAACATGACGCCGTCAAGCTGCGCCGCCAGCGCCCCAGCCTTGGCGGTATGCAGCACCAGCGCGGTGGCACCGCTTTCCAACGCATCAAGACAATGTGTGGATGTGGCATTGCCAGGCATCGGCTGGCAGACATGCCAACCCGAAACCAGACGGCGCGCCGGGTCGGCAGGCAGCAGCGGCGGTGACACCCGATCCGCGTCAACCGGATAAAGCGCGGAGGTCACCAGCCCGTCCTCGTCGGTCCGGTTCAGACTGTCAGGCTCTGCCCCGTTCAGAATGCGACGGGCCATATCAGTCCAATGCGCCATATCGGCAGCGCCGAATTCCGCTTCGTTGATTGCCATGCCCATCGGTTTCATTCTCTTGCTTGCCGGGCTATAATTCCAGCACGACGCCGCCTGGCGCGCAGACAACCCGAGGATAGCCAATGCCGGGCGCCAATGCCACACCTGTTTCCCCGCCGGCCGACGGCTGGAACAGCACCGACAGGCTGTGTCTCGGACTGCTTTTGGCGATCACGATCTTGCGCTGCGCCGCACTTGTCGCCAGCCCGTTGGAGCTTGGTGTCGACGAGGCGCAATACTGGCTCTGGGGCACAGCTTTCGATTTTGGCTATTACACCAAGCCGCCGCTGACAAGCTGGATCATCGCGATGTCGCACGGCATCTTCGGTCACCATGACTGGGCAGTGCGGATGCCAGCGCCCTGGCTGCATCTGGCCACTGCTCTTGTGCTGTGGCGTGCCACCATCTGGGCCGCGGATGACGGGACCGCGACACGGCCATCGGCCGTGGCGCGGCGCGCCGGACAATTGGCGGCGGTTCTGTGGATCAGCCTGCCGGCTGTCAGCGTCGGCAGTTTTGTCATCTCCACCGACACACCGCTGCTTCTGGGATGGTCAGCCGGGCTTCTCGGCCTGATCGGGGTGCTGTCTGGCCGGGTCCCGCCGCGGCGCGGCATGGCGCTTGCCGGCGCCGGGTTCGGCGTGGCCATGCTGTCCAAATATGCCGCCATCTACGGGCTGTTCGGGGTGGGGATGTTCCTGGCGGTCATGAGCATCCGCAGGCAGAACACCGCGATCAACCCCGGCCGGGTGCTTGTCTTTGCGGTGGCGATGCTGTGTGTGGCCAGCCCCAATATTCTGTGGAATCTGGCGAATGAGCTGGCGACTGTCCGGCATCTTGGTGACAATGCCAATCTCGACAAGCAGAGCTACAGCCCCGGCAACAGCATTGCCTTCCTCGGCGCACAATTCGCCACCGCCGGGCCGCTGGTCTTTGCCCTGATGTTCGGGGTGCTGCGGATGCGGCGAGATGATCCTGTCGGCACATTGCTGCTCTGTCTGTCGGTGCCGGTGATCGCGCTGGTCATGATCCAGGCCTTCCTCAGCGAAGCGAACGCCAATTGGGCGCTGGCGGCGATGCCGGCTCTGGTGGTGTGGCTGGCATGCTGGCTGGCCGCCGGACGACGGTGGATAGCGCTGGCCGCGACCGGGATCAACCTTGGCATCGCGGCGATGTTACTGGCGGTGACAACTGCCGGCACCCTCGGGCCACTGACCCCGCACTCCGACCCACTCCGCCGCCTTCGCGGGTGGCAGGACCTTGCCGCCGACACCACAACCGTGCTGCGCCAGCATAAGGCAGCCACTGTCATCGCCGACCGACGGGCAACGGCAGCGCTGCTGTCCTGGCATTTTCACGACAGCGGGATCGAGGTTCTGGTGCATGATGCCGATGGCATGCCAAGCAACCATTTCGAGCAGAATATGGCCTGGCAGCCAGAAGCTGCACGGCGGCTGGTGGTGATTGACGGCAGCAGTGACAGGCCGGCGGTGCCTGCCATCACCTGGGCGCAGGGCGCGCCCACCCTGTCACAGACGGTGATCAGCGCACAGCGCAAGCGGACACTTTATCTTCATGCTGGGATCGAGGCGCAGGAGTAGGGTGTCAGGCTAGATCTTGCCGGCCCTGGTAATCTTCGCGAACACGTCCAGCGTTTCGCGGCTGACATGATGCTCGACACCTTCTGCATCTTCCTCGGCGATGCCCTCCGGCACACCGATCGTCACCAGAAAATCGCGGACAATCTGATGGCGGGCGCGGCTGGCCTCGGCAAGCGCACGGCCTGCCTCGGTCAGGAAAATCGACCGGTAGGGCCTGGTTTCGACAAGGTTCTCGCGCTGCAGCCTGCGGACGATGGCGTTAACCGTCGGGCTGGTCACACCAAAGCGTGCCGCCAGATCAACGGTTCGTGCCTCGCCAGTCTCGGCGATCAGGTCGGAGATCATCTCGACATAATCCTCGGCCACCTCGGATTGGTGGGCGAGACGAATCCGGTCGAATTTGGCCGCGCTATCGGCAATTGCTTCTTCTCGTGTGCTGGAAGACATCGAAATTCCCGACATGGTTAGCCATTATCTATAAAGATTCTTAAAAATTTTAGCCATATCAAAATTTTTACCTAACCTTAAGGTTAGGGTCAAAACCGGCATGACTCCCGAATGGGTCATGGCGACGCAACGCGGTTGCGCGGCCATGGCTTGTTGGATACAGTCCGCGCCATTCGGTACCCGACGTCGATGGAGCAGGACATTATGGACAACAGCACCCAGACAGAACTCGAGGCAGCCGCGTTCCGCCGCCTGGTCTCGCATCTTCGCGACCGCACAGACGTGCAGAATATAGACATGATGAACCTTGCCGGCTTCTGCCGGAACTGCCTGTCCCGCTGGTACCGCGAAGCGGCCGCCGACAAGGGCATGGAGATGGATGACGGCGCGGCGCGCGAAATCGTCTATGGCATGGATTACGCCGAATGGAAGGCGAAATACCAGACCGAGGCCACCGCCGAACAGCGCGCCGCCTATGAGAAGACTCACAAACACGACTGACCACCACCATCCGGATGGCCACACCCGGCCGCGGGAGACATAATCCATGGCACTTATTCCTGGCAGCGGCGCTGGCGCCGAACAGCTGACCCAATTCATCGAGCGTATCGAACGGCTCGAAGAAGAGAAACGTGCGCTGATGGCCGACATCCGCGACGTCTACAGTGAGGCCAAGGGCACCGGCTTCGACCCGAAAATCATGCGCCAGCTGGTGAAGATGCGGGCCATGGACCGCGATCTTCTGCAGGAGCAGGACGAGCTGCTGACGACCTATCGCGCCGCGGTCGGGCTTGTCTGAACCAGACATCCCGAGCCAGACATCCTGAGCCAGACATCCTGAGCCAGACATCCCGAGCCAGACATCCCGGAGCCATAGGCCTTGTCGCACTTCGCCACCAGACTGTCCGAAGCCATCCGCAGCAGCGGCACGCCGCTCTGCATGGGAATCGACCCTCACCCGTCAATGATGCCGGCGCTGTTCGGTGATGTGACAGACCCGGGAAGCGACGCCACCATCCGCGCCATCGAGGATTTCACCATGGCGTGCCTCGAGGCTGCCAAGGGACGGGTCGCCGCGATCAAGCCGCAGGCCGCCTTTTTCGAAGCGCAGGGCCATCAAGGCATGCGGGTTCTGGCCGCACTTGGCCGCGCTGCCATCGATGCCGGCATGCTGGTGATCATGGACGCCAAACGCAATGACATCGGCAGCACCAACGCCGCCTATGCCGCGGCCTGGATCGGGCATGACGCGCCCTTCCCGTCGGATGCGCTGACGGTTAACGCCTTTCTTGGAATGGACACGCTGGACCCGCTTCTGGCGCGCGCTGATGCCACCGGCTCGGGATTGTTCGTGCTGACCCGCACCAGCAACCCGGGTGCTGGCGCCATTCAGGACCTTGATGTCGATGGCAGGCCGCTTTTCCACAGGCTTGCCGAACAGCTGGCACCGCTTGCCGCGGCACGATGCGATTCGCATGGTGGATCAGCGCTGGGAATCGTCGCCGGTGCCACCTGGCCAGACGAGGCGCGGGCGCTTCGCGACATTCTGCCCTCCTCGCCCTTCCTTGTTCCCGGATTTGGCGCACAGGGGGCAGGCCCGGCCGACGCGCTTGCCGGACTGCGGCGCACTCCATCCGGATGGGATGGCGGGCTGATCAACAGCACGCGTGGACTGATCTTCCCCGAGGCCGCCGGAAATGCAACCAGTGCGCAGGCCTGGCGGCAGGCCATAGATGACGCCATTGACACCAGCCGCAATGCGCTTGCCAGCGTCTGATACCTGCTGAGCGGCGCCAGGATCAACCGGCGCAAAACCTTTCCAATTTCTTACTTCTGTTTCACGTAGCTGTGACATCGTGTTTTTGACCTTTTGCCCGAGGCTTAACCACCGTCACCATGCCCCTGTTATGTGACGACCAGTGTGGCGTCGTTGCGCGGACCGGCAGAGCAGTGCCAGAGCAGCGCCCTGTAACAGATGCCGCCTGAAGGCGGCTGGTTTCACGGTGTTGTTCAAAAGGAACTGATCAATGAGTGCTGGTCAAAAGGTGCCATTGGGGTAGTGAAAATGACGAATGACGCGGTAGGCGAAACAGAAGTCAGCCAGGGTAGTCTGGTCTGGTACAATGAACGCAAGGGGTACGGGTTCGTCCGGATCGGCGAGGAAGAGGTTTTCCTGCATCGCTCGACGCTGGACCGGTTCGGCCTTGTGCGTCTTCTGACCGGTGATCAGGTCACCGTGTCACTCAGTTCAAATGAACATGGACGGGTGATCAAGGACCTTCTGTCGGTCGAGAGGCCACTGAACCCGGCACCACCGGTTGCCACTGAACCCGATGAGGGCGAGGTGCGCGCCGTGGTGAAGTTCTTCAATGATCTTCGCGGCTACGGATTCGTCACCGCCGATGATATGGATGAGGATGTGTTCGTACATTCGCGGGTATTGAATGATTGTGGCTTTCATTCGCTGATCCAGGGACAGAAGCTTCTGGTGAAGGTCGACAACTCCACCCGCGGCCTTCAGGTCAATTCGGTCAGGCTCCTCGCCGAGTGATGTGACCGCCGGCATGGTGGCACAACTTTCCGGTTCGCATTGACAGCCACCATCGCTAGACTCACCGGACCTTGCTGGCCTCGCGCTGGCATCACACGTCCGGAAAGCACCTCCCAGCATGGCATCATCCTCATCCACCCTGTCTGCCGACAGACCCTGGTTGCGGGTTCTGATCGTCGGCGCGGCACTTGTCACTGTCACCTTCGGCATTCGCCAGGTTTTCGGTCTGTTTGTCGCGCCGATGGCGACAACGCTCGGCACCGGGGTGCAGATGATCGCGCTGGCGATCGCGGTGCAGAACCTGGTCTGGGGCTTCTCATCACCTTTCTTCGGTGCGCTGGCCGACCGAATCGGTGCCTGGAAGGTGGCGCTGATCGGAGCGGCGATCTATACGGGTGGCCTGTTGTCGAGCGCCTTGATCGTCAGTCCCGGCGGGGTGTTTCTCGGCCAGGCGCTGATCGGTCTTGGTCTTGGAAGTGCCGGCATCTCGATTGCCCTTGGGGCTGTCGGACAGGTGGTACCGCCGGAACGCCGCTCGATCGCCTTCGGCCTTGTGACAAGCTTCGGGTCTTTCGGCCAGTTCGCGTTGCTGCCGGTCACGCAGATGCTGATCGGCGACCATGGCTGGCAGATGGCCCTGCTGATCCTGTCATTCCTGACCGCCGCGATGATGGCGATGGCGCTGGGGATGCGCACCGCACCGCAGGCACGCACCGCGGATGTCGCCGAGTTGAGCACCACCGAAGCGCTTCGTGTGGCAGCCGGGAGCCGCGACTATATCCTGCTCACCGCCGGCTTCTTTGTCTGTGGCCTGCAGCTTGTCTTCATCACCACGCACCTTCCGGTATTCCTTCTGGACAACGGAGTTGATGCCAGCATTGCCAGCTGGTCGCTGGCGCTGATCGGGCTGTTCAATATCATCGGGGCTTTCGCCTGTGGCTGGCTTGGCGGCAAGGTGTCGAAGCGCAAGGCGCTGGCAAGCGTCTATCTGCTGCGCGGCGTCATCATGTGCAGCTTCTTCCTGCTTCCGGTCACGCCGGTCTCGGCGCTTGTGTTCGGCGCCGCGATGGGGCTGCTATGGCTTGGCACGATTCCACTCACAAGCGGCCTGATCGTGACCTTCTTCGGGCCGAAACATCTCAGCATGCTGTATGGAATCGCCTTTGCCTCACACCAGGTGGGATCCTTTGTCGGGTCCTGGCTTGGCGGAATCCTTTATGATCTGACGAACAGCTACAGCATCATGTGGTGGTTGAATGTCGGCGCGGCGCTGTTCGCTTTCACCGTGAACTGGATTATCCGCGAAGCCCCGGTTCAGGTTGCGGCGCAGTCCGCGACAGCCTAGGCCTGTTCACCAAGCCAGCGCTCTGCATCGAGTGCAGCCATACAGCCCATGCCGGCGGCGGTCACCGCCTGGCGATAGATCTTGTCGACGCAGTCACCGGCGGCGAACACCCCTTCAACCGAAGTGCGGGTGCCGCCCGTCTCGGCAATGATATAGCCTTCGTCATCAAGCGACAGCGCATCGCGGAAGGCGGCTGTCGACGGATCATGGCCGATGGCGACAAACATGCCCTGTACGGCGATCTGCAGATCATCGCCGCCATTCGTCGAAGCCAGGCGAAGACCGGTCACCCCGCTGTCATCGCCAAGCACTTCGGCAACGGTGCGGTTCCATTCGACCGTGATTTTCTCGTGACGCAGCAGCCTGTCCTGCATGATCTGCTCGGCACGGAGCGAATCACGGCGGTGAACCAGCGTCACCGATTTGCAGATATTGGCCAGATACAACGCTTCCTCAACCGCGGTATTGCCACCGCCAATCACCGCCACGTCGCGGTCCTTGTAGAAAAATCCGTCACAGGTGGCACAGGCCGATACGCCGCGCCCGTTGAAGGCCTGTTCCGATTCAAGGCCAAGCCAGCGGGCCGATGCCCCGGTGGCGACGATCACCACATCCGCGGTCATCTGGTCACCTGAATCAAGCGTCAGGCGGAACGGGCGCGCGCTGGCATCAAGCGCGGTGACGATGTCATAGACCACTCGCGCGCCAACATTCTCGGCCTGCGACTGCATCTCGGTCATCAACCAGGGCCCCTGAATCACCTCGGCAAAGCCGGGATAATTTTCGACATCGGTGGTGATGGTCATCTGCCCGCCAGGCTGCAGCCCGGCGATGATCACCGGCGACAGATTGGCCCGCGCGGTGTAGATGGCGGCTGTCAGGCCAGCAGCACCGGCGCCGATGATGACGACTTTCTCATGGGTTGTATTCGACATGGGCTGGGCTTTCTGCGCTGTTCTTCCAAAACTCGGGTTCACACTGGAACAGCTCAATCCGGAGCTGGGCTTCGACTGTCCCCAATCAGGCAATAACCCGGTCAGGCAATAACCCGGTCAGGCAATAACCCGGTCAGGCAATGTGATATATGATGTGCATGGTGCCGTTTTCGACGTGCCACGCCAGAGATGTAATGTTAGCGTCCGCTCATGATCAAGCCAAGCCCGTTCGTCCTGTTTTGCGCAGTTACCTGCCTGCTCGCCGCGCTGATTCCGGCCAGGCTGTCAGCGTCTGGTGCCAGTATAAATGCCAGTAGCAGTGAAAACGTGGCAGACAGCACCGGCCCCGCACTGGAGGGTGTGACCTGGCTTGCCGGCAGCGCCATTGAAGGCGGCATCCTGATCGGGCGCGTTGCGTCCAGCCACACGCTCACGCTTGATGGCGAGCCTCTGCCGACCAGTGCCGACGGCAGCTTCATCATCGGCTTTCACCGTGACAGCGATACTGGTCAGACACTTGTCGTGACAGCAGCAGATGGCAGCCGCCAGCAGATCACCCTCACCGCGGCGCAACGAAACTACGACATACAGCGGATTGATGGCCTGAAGCGCGACCATGTCACCCCGCCACAGGATGTGCTGGACCGGATTTCAGGTGATTCCGCCGCCGTCCGTGCCGCCCGCAACCGGCATGACGCCGGCCGGGCCAGTGACGATTTCCTGGCCGGCTTGGATATGCCGGTGGCAGGCCGCGTCACCGGCGTCTATGGCGTCCAGCGGATCCTGAATGGGCAGCCACGCCAGCCACATTACGGGATCGACATCGCCGCTGCGCGCGGAACACCAGTCACCGCGCCGGCGGGCGGGCGTGTCACCCTGGTGCGCGATCTTTATTTTTCCGGCTGGACAGTGCTGGTCACGCACGGCCTTGGTCTGAACGGCGCCTTCCTTCATCTGGATTCCGTTGCCGTGGCCGAGGGCCAGGAGGTGGCACGCGGCGAGGTGATCGGCACTGTCGGATCCACCGGGCGCTCGACAGGTCCACATCTGGACTGGCGTCTCGACTGGCACGGGCGGCGGCTTGACGCCGCGCTTGTCCGCGACCAGCTTGCCAGCCTCGCCGGCGACAGCTAGACCGGACACAGGAACAACCCGGACACCGCGCCATGGCACGCAGCATCTTCATTTTCGGACTTGGCTATGTCGGCAGGCCGCTTGGTCACAGGCTGGCCGCCGCCGGCTGGCAGGTGCGTGGCACCACCCGCACCCCGGCAAAGCTGGCCGACGAGGCGGCAGCGGGATGGCAGATCCATGAATTCGCAGATGACCGGCCGCTTGCCGATGCCGCGACAGCACTTGCCGGTGTCGGCGCCGTGATCAGCACCATCACTGCCATCGGCGGCAGCGATCCTGTTCTTGACGCGCATGGTGACCTCCTGGCTGGCTTCGGCGGCTGGAGCGGGTATGTCTCCGCCACCTCGGTCTATCCGGACCAGCCGGACGGGTTCTGCTATGAGGACACGCCGACCGGCCCGGCCACGGCGCGCGGACGGGCCCGCGTCGAGGCGGAGAATCGCTGGCTTGATGTGACCGGGGCGGAAATTTTCCGGGCTGCCGGTATCTATGGCCCGGGACGCAGCCCGTTCGACGGGCTTCGCGATGGCACCGCGCGGATCATCGAACATCGCGGGCAGGTCTTCAACCGCATCCATGTCGACGACATCTGCCGCATCATCATGGCGGCCATGGACAACCCGCGGCGACGGCGCATCGTCAATCTCGCCGACGAGAAACCAGCCGCGCAGGGCGAGGTTGTCCGCCATGCCGCCAGCCTTCTCGGTGTCGCGCCGCCTGTCCCGCAGACGCTCGAGGAGGCAAACCTCTCGCCAATGGCGCGAAGCTTCTATGTCTCACGGCGGCGGGTTGCCTCAAAGGTGATTGGCCCGGAGCTGGGTGTGAAGCTTCTTTATCCCGATTACGAGAGGGGCCTTGCCGCCATTCTCACGGCCGAAACCGGCATCTAGTCCTGAGCTGCTTCGGCGGCGAATTCGGCGGCAACAGCCTCGACCTCGCTCGCCGCGCCAAAGACAAGCGGCACCCGCTGGTGCAGAGCCTGCGGGGTGATATCGAGAATATCGCGCACCCCGTCTGTGGCGCGTCCACCGGCCTGTTCCACCAGCATCGCCACCGGCGCCGCCTCATAGACAAGGCGGAGCCGCCCGGCCGCATACCCTTTGCGGGAATCTCCTGGATAGAGGAAGACGCCGCCGCGACAGATGATCCGCCAGGCCTCGGCAACCAGCGAGGCAACCCAGCGCATGTTGAAATCATGGCCGCGCGGGCCATCAGCGCCGGCAAGACAGCCATCGACGTAACGGATGATCGGATCCGGCCAGTGCCGCCTGTTCGAAGCGTTGATGGCGAACTCGCTGACTGTGGTCGGAACGCTGACCTTCTCGGCAATCATCATGAAGCTGCCCGTCTCATCCATCCGGAAAGAGGCGGTGCCCGACCCGGTGCTGAGTAGAAGCGTCGTCTGTGGCCCATAGACAAAGAACCCGGCGGCGAGCTGGTCGCGCCCGGCCTGAAGTTCGCCGCCAGCGGCCGACAACACCGAGAAGATCGTGCCGACCGAGACATTCACCCCGATATTGGATGAGCCGTCGAGCGGGTCGCAGGCGATGATCAGTCCGCCATCCGGATCAAGCGGAATGGCCTCGTCCCGCTCCTCGGAAAGATAGGCCGCGACGCCTGTCCCACGAAGCGCATCAAGAACAATCTCGTCGGCGATCACATCAAGTTTCTTCTGCGTGTCGCCGTCGGCATTCACCGCGCCGGCCGTAGCCTCGAGCACCGTCGCCGGAGCGCGGATTTCCGCGGCAATGGCCGATGCCGCTCCAGCCAGTGCCAGGATCGCGCTGGCCACCGGCGCATCGGCATGCGCCGCAAGATAACTTCCAAGGGAGTGGGGATCTGGCATGTGAGGCTCTTCATCTTTGTCGTAAAAAAGGGGCTTATCAGGCGCGGCAGACTACCACACCCAGAAGCCCAGGTGGAAGGGCACTTAGCGCGTGCTGCGGTTGCGGAAGAGCGCAAAGCATCATCAAACCCGGCACACGCAGGAAACCACTGCCATGAAGACATGAAAAAGCCCGGCCCCTTTTCAGGAGCCGGGCATTACCGTTCAGACCCTCTGTCAGGCGTTGTCTACTCGCGGTTACCGAACAGACGCAGGATAAAGAGGAACATGTTGATGAAGTCGAGATAGAGCATCAGCGCCCCGAAGATCGACTTCTTGGTGGTTTCGGCCTGGCTGTCACCAGCCATGTACATCAGCTTGATACGCTGCGTGTCCCAGGCGGTCAGACCGGCAAAGATCAGAACACCGACAATCGAGATCACGAAATCAAGCTGGGTCGAGGCCAGGAAGATGTTCACAAGCGACGCCAGGATCAGGCCGATCAGACCGATCACCATGAACGATCCCATCGCCGACAGGCTGCGCTTGGTGCTGTAGCCATAAAGGCTGAGTCCGGCAAAGGCCCCGGCGGTGATGAAGAAGGCCCGTGCCACGCTGGCGCCTGTATAGACCATCAGGACCGAAGCCAGCGACAGGCCCATCAGACCCGCATAGACATAGAACATGTTGCGCGCCTTGCCGGCGGACATCGCCTGCATGCGTGCCGACAGCCAGAAGACCATGCCAAGCGGCGCCAGCATCACCACCCACTGAAGCGGCGTGTTGAACAGCAGCGCCCCGAACGAGGTCAGGTAGACCTGCCCGTCCGCACCGGTTGTGGTGGCCAGCATCTTGGTGCCATAGGCGAAGAAACCAGTCAGCAGAAGCGCGGTCGTCATATGGTTGTAGACGCCGAGCATGTAGGCGCGAAGACCAAGATCGACCTGTGTCGCCTCGGCAGCGCTTGTATTCATAAAGCGATTATCAGCCATTGTTACCCCCTGATCGATAATCCGTTGAAATCAATGTAGTGATGATAGGCCTTCGGTTCAAGCAATTGCCGGGGCCCGGCACGACAAACTTCATGTCGCATCCGCCACCGTCGCATCGCCCGCCATCGCCGGGCGTGCTGGGGCGGTGCCAGTGCGCTGCCGCCGGCCACGCTCGGAGGCCGATTTCAGCTGCCCGCAGGCCGCCAGGATATCGCGTCCGCGCGGTGTGCGTACAGGCGAAGCATAGCCAGCCTTCAGCACTTTTGCGGCAAAGGCTTCGATGCGCTCGTCCGAGGAGCACTCATAGGGGCTTCCTGGCCATGGGTTGAACGGGATCAGGTTCAGCTTCGAGGGAATGCCGCGGATCAGCTTCAGCAGCGCCGCGCAATCCTCGTCACTGTCATTCACCCCGTCCAGCATCACATATTCCCAGGTGATGCGCCGTGCATTCGACAGCCCTGGATAGCTCCGGCAGGCCTCGATCAGCGCGGCAAGCGGGTATTTCCGGTTGATCGGCACCAGCTCGTCGCGCAGCTCGTCGCGCACCGCGTGAAGCGAAATCGCCAGATTGACCCCGAGTTCAGCGCCGCAGCGGGCGATTTCCGGCACCACGCCCGAGGTCGACAGGGTGATCCGGCGTTTCGAGACCCCGACGCCTTCGCCGCTCATGACGATCCGCATCGCCTTGGCGACATTCTCGTAATTGAACAGCGGCTCGCCCATCCCCATCAGCACGATGTTGGTCAACCGCCGGTCCGGCTTGCCGGCCGGCCAGTCGCCAAGCTCGTCCATCGCCAGCATTACCTGCCCGCAGATCTCGCCGGCGCTCAGGTTGCGCACCAGCTTTTGCGTACCAGTGTGGCAAAAGCTGCATGTCAGGGTACACCCGACCTGCGATGAGATACACAATGTCCCGCGGTCCTTGTCCGGGATATAGACGGTTTCAGCCTCATTGCCGTCGGCGAAGCGAAGAAGCCATTTGATCGTGCCGTCGGTGGATTGCATGCGGCTTGTCACCACCGGCCTGTCGAGGCTGAACATGGCCGTGAATTTTTCGCGCACAGGCTTGCCAAGGTCGCTCATCTCGTCAAAGGAGGTCAGCCCGTGGCGCCAGACCCAGCGCCACAGCTGGCGGGCGCGGAATTTCGGCAGACCAGCAGCGGTGATTGTGGCTTCCAGATCTTCTGCGCTCATGCCAAGAAGGTTCAGCCGCGCACCCTCCATCGCCGCGCCCGGTGGTGCGCCCGGTGGTGTGCCCGGTGTTGCCGTGTCACCGGCATCAGGTGACTGGCTCTGGGAATGCGGCTGGTCCATCATTTCCGGCCCCTTGCGGGCGCCGCCTCACATGTTGCGGTCACAAAGAGGCCATCTGTGCCTATTTGCCATCTGTGCCTATTTACAGGTCTTGTCGATCAGGCCCTTGACCTTGGTGAATCCGGCCAGCGAATAGGTGTCCGTTGTCTTGGTGCCCCGGCTGGAGGTGCCGACAACGGTCATTTTGCTGCCTCGCTTCATCGCGCGGATCATCGCGATGTCATCCTCCTCGGATTCGGCATAGGCGCGGCCCTCGATGGTGAACATGGTGAATGTCTTGCCGTCGATATTCACCTTCACGTCGGAATGTTTCTTATGCTTGTAGCCGGCGGTGAACTGCACCACGTTGCGCTCGGCCTTGCCGGGCCCGTGCGAGACAAAGACGCGTGCCTCGCCGCGGTTGTCTGGATCATATTTGCCCGTGGATTTTGTCGGCAGGGAGCTGATGAAACAGGTACGCCCCTTGTCGTCATCGACGCGGAACGCCTCCCAGTCCTTTTCGCTCAGCAAACGCTTTGGTTCCGCCGCCTGTGCCGTCACGCCCGACAGCATGACCATCACGGCGGCCATACCCATGACAAAGGGTTTGCGCGTCATCTTCATGTTCCGACCAACTTTCCGTTCTGCCCCAACAAATTTGCCACAGTCCTTTTTGCTTTCGGATGTCCTTTTGCCTT
>JAYOST010000012.1:0-13021 GCA_038139365.1 Alphaproteobacteria bacterium | reverse complement strand
GGATAATGGCAAGAATGTGAAAACCGGCGGCAATGTAAGACACCTCGCAGGGTGATGCAAAGAAATTTGGAACGTCGCCGGCTCAGCCACCAAGGCGGGCAAGGAGCCTGTCCACAGCCGGCATGATCCGGCGGCTGATCTCGGCGATGCCGGCCTCGTTCGGGTGCAGCCCGTCATCAAGGTTGAGCGCCGGATCCAGCGCCACACCTTCGAGGAAAAACGGATAGAATTCGATATCATGGCGCGCCGCAAGCGCCGGGTAGATGGCGTCAAAAGCCTCGACATAGGCCGGGCCCATGTTGCGCGGCGCCATCATGCCGGCGAGAAGCACCTCGATGTCACGCGCCAGAAGCCTGGTGATGATGGTCTCAAGATTGGCCCGTGCCGCGTCCGGTGGCAGCCCACGCAGCATGTCGTTGCCACCAAGCACGATGATCACCGCCTGTGGGTTGTCGGCAAGCGACCAGTCAAGGCGCGCCACGCCGCCGGCGGTGGTATCACCCGACACACCGGCATTCTGCACGGAGACTTCACGGCCAGCGGCGCGAAGATCACGTTCAAGCTGTTCGGGAAATCCCTGTCCCGGCGGCAGGCCATAGCCGGCAGCCAGCGAATCCCCAAGCACCATCAGCCGTGCCTCGGCCGCCATAGCCGCGGCACCCGGCCCTGGCATCATGCCGGCGAGGATCACCCCGGCCACCATTACGGTAGCTGCGATGCCTGCTTGTATCGTTCTGACCATGGCGTTGATTGCTTTCACGAAAGACACCATATCGAAAAGGCGTGAGCGGCCTCTGTCAGGAGTGCCCGCCAACGCTGCTAGATCTAGGAAGCCAGAGGTGCAAAGTCCAGACGCCGGCCGGATTGCCCGTGCCGCCGCCCGGTGCTAAGCAACGAGGCACATCAACCGGCGGATATCGTGATCATGTCGACTCAAACCCCTTCATCCACCACCGCCACCACCACGGGCGAAGCCGTGATCCAGCTTGATGAGGCGTATCTCGCGCTGTCCAGCGCCGAGGGTATGGTCGAAATCCTGCGCGGCATCACGCTTGCCATCGCCGCCGGCGAAACGGTCGGTGTGCTGGGGCCGAGCGGGGCCGGCAAGACCAGCCTGCTGATGATCATGGCCGGGCTGGAAAGCCTGACGCGCGGCAGGATCACTCTTGCCGGCGCCGATATCTCCGAGATGGGCGAGGACGCGCTGGCCGCGCTGCGCCGCGACAAGGTCGGCATCGTCTTCCAGGCCTTCCGCCTGATTCCGTCAATGACGGCCCTGCAGAATGTGGCGGTTCCACTGGAACTTGCCGGACGCCATGATGCCAACGACGTGGCCGCCGCCGCGCTCGACTCCGTCGGTCTTGGCCATCGCCAGACACATCTTCCCGATCAGATGTCGGGCGGCGAACAGCAGCGGGTCGCCATTGCCCGCGCCATCGCGACGCGCCCACAGATCCTGCTGGCGGACGAGCCGACTGGCAATCTCGACAGCGGCACCAGCGAGATGGTCATCACCACGCTGTTCGAGGCTACCCGTGCCGCCGGTGCGGCGCTGGTGCTGGTCACGCACGACCCGGCGCTGGCCGAACGCTGTGCCCGTGTGCTGACCATCGAAGATGGCCGCATCGTCGAGGACCGCGCTTCGGCGCACCGCGCAGCATGAGCATGTCCCGCCACACCAATACCGGCGCCATCACTGGTGGCGAGGCCGGCTGGGACCTGGCCTGGCGGCTGGCAAGACGCGAGATCCGCGGGTCGGTGGCACGCTTCCGTGTCTTCCTTGGCGCGCTGATGCTTGGCGTCGCCGCCATCGGCACGGTCGGATCGGTGGCCGAAGCCATGCGCGACGGCATCGCCGGCAATGCCAGACTTCTTCTTGGTGGTGATGTCGAGCTTCGCAGCCTCTACATGCCGCCCCCGGATGATCTGATCGAAACCGCCGCTGACTACGGCACGCTGTCCCGCACCATGACCATGCGGGCGATGCTGCAGGTGGGGGGTGTGGATGGCGAACGCCGTCTCGTCGCGCTGAAAGCTGTCGATTCCGCCTGGCCAATGGTGGGAAGCGCGACACTGGGTGGCGGCGGCCAGATTGCCCCGGCCATCGCCGCGGGCAAGATCGTCATCGACCCGAAGCTGGCGCAGGGCCTTGGCCTTGCGCCCGGGGACATCGTGCAGATCGGCGACGCCGACCTCGAAGTCAGCGACACGCTGGTCTATGAACCCGACCGGTCGGTCAGCTTCGTGACCTTCGGGCCGCGCGTGCTGATGTCGCTTGCCACCCTCGAGGCCACCGGCCTGATGCAGCCCGGTGCGATGATCACCTACCGCAGCCGTCTTCTTCTTGGTGAAGGGGCCGACCGGACGGCGGCGGTCACCAGCCTGAAGACGGCGGCGGAAAATGGCCCGGTGCGGGTCCGCGACCTGATGGATGCAGCCCCCGGTTTCGACGTCTTCATCGACCGCACCGAGGTGTTCCTTGTTCTTGTCGGGTTGACCGCCTTGCTGATTGGCGGACTTGGCGTTGCCGGGGCAGTGCGGGCCTGGCTCGGCAGCCGTATGCCGGTGATCGCCACGCTGAAATGTCTTGGCGCTCCGGCGCGGCTGATCTTTCGCACCTATCTGATCCAGGTGATGCTGATCGCCGGACTTGGCGTGTGCCTCGGGGTGCTGGTGGCAGCGATCGCGCCAGTCTTCGCCATCGACCTTCTGTCCTCCTATGTCACCGTGCCGATCACGGCGGCGGTCTATCCGCTGCCGCTGGCGATTGCCGCCGGGTTCGGCATGGTCACCTCCTTTCTGTTCGCGCTGTGGCCTCTTGCCAAGGCCGAAGAGGTGCGCGCTGCCAACCTGTTCAGGCGGCTGAGCGGCATTCCGCAGGGACGGCCAAAGACACGCTATCTGGTGATCGCGGCAGTGGCACTTTTACTGCTGTCCGGCCTTGCGCTTGTCGCCACGCGCGACCTGCGGTTGACGCTGGTCTTCATTTTTGGCTCGCTTGGCACGATCCTTCTTCTTGGCGGGCTTGGCGAAATGCTGCTTCGGGTGATGCGGCGGGTGCCGCCCCCGCGCTATGTTCCAGGGCGGCTGGCGCTGTCGGCGATCACGCGGCCAGGTTCGCCGGTGCGTGCCATTGTCATTGCCTTCGGGCTCGGCCTGTCCGTTCTGGTCACGGTGGCGCTGTCACAGGCCAATATCGGCAGACAGATCGACAGCCGTGTGGCAGAGGACGCGCCGGCATGGTTCTTCATCGATATCCAGCCCGACCAGATCGACCGTTTCATGGAGATCACCACCGGCACCGAAGGTGTCTCCGAGGTGTTGCGCACGCCGATGCTGCGCGGACGGGTGACCAGCCTTGGCGGGCGTGATGCCGGGTCCTATGACATGAAGGGCGGGTCCGCCTGGGTGCTTCGCGGTGACCGCGCGCTGACCTGGTCGGCGACACCGCCTGACAGCGGCGAGATCGTTGCCGGCGACTGGTGGCCAGCCGATTACACCGGCCCGCCGCTTGCCTCGATGAGCGAGGAAGAGGCGCTGGAGCTTGATGTCTGGATTGGCGATGAGGTCACCTTCAACGTCCTTGGCCGCAAGGTGACGGCCGAGATCAGTAACATCCGCCGGGTTGACTGGGAGAGTTTCTCGATCAATTTCGTCTTTGTGCTGTCGCCCGGGCTTCTCGACGCGGCACCGCACAGCTGGATGGCCAGCACGCGGGTATCCGATGATGCAACGGCCATACGGGTCGACCGCAATGTCGCCGCCGAATTCAACAACATCTCGGCGATCTCGGTCCGCGAGGCGGTGGAAACCGCACAGCGGGTGATCGGGCTTCTTGGCGCAGCGGTGCAGATGACGGCGCTTGTGACGCTGGTCGCCGGCATTGCCGTGCTTGCTGGCACCGTCGCCAGCACCGAGGCACAGCGACTCGCGGATTCAGTGATCCTGAAGGTCCTTGGCGCCAGCCGCGTGGCCATCACCATCGCCTGGTTCCTTGAATATGCGCTTCTCGGATTCCTCGCCGCGATCGCCGCCGCGCTGATCGGCAGCATTGCCAGCTGGGGGCTGATTTCAGGCTTCCTGGGCTCGGACTTCGAAATTGATTTTCTGCTTGTCCTCGGCGTGACCATGGCCGGCGCGGTCGGCACCGCACTTCTTGGACTTGCCGGCGCGGCGCGCACCCTTGGCCGCAAGCCGGCACCCCTTCTTCGCGAGGTGTGACAGTACGCCTCCGCCCGGACCGCCATTTTGCACCAGAAAATGTCGGGTGCTGGCAGCTTGGCTATTGAATTCACCGGAGAATGGTGGCTGTCTCTATTTAAGAAGCGGGCCGGCTGCCCGCCGCGAGGTGCCATGAACTCCAAGGGAGGACGGCCGGGAGGATATTCCGGCCTCAGGATATTGCGGGAAGGGTTGACCGGCAACCGTGGCTGGCGTCCTGCCTGGCGCGACCCGGCACCGCAACCAGCCTATGATTTCGTGATTGTCGGCGGCGGTGGTCACGGCCTTGCCACCGCCTATTATCTGGCGAGCCAGTTTGGTGAAGCCTCGGTCGCGGTGCTGGAAAAGGGCTGGATCGGCGGCGGCAATGTTGGCCGCAACACCACCATCATCCGCTCCAACTATCTTCTTGGTGGCAACACGCCCTTCTACGAAATGTCGCTGAAGCTGTGGGAAGGGCTGGAGCAGGATTTCAACTACAACGCGATGGTCAGCCAGCGCGGTGTCTACAACATCTATCACTCCGACGGCCAGCGCGACGCCTACCGGCGGCGCGGCAATGCGATGGTGCTGAACGGCGCCGATGCCGAGCTTCTCGATGCCGAGCAGCTTCGCGCCGAAATCCCGTTCCTGAATTACGACAATGGCCGGTTCCCGGTGCAGGGCGCGCTTGTCCAGCGGCGCGGCGGCACCGTCCGTCACGACGCGGTGGCCTGGGGCTATGCCCGCGGAGCCGACCGGCGCGGTGTCGATATCATCCAGAATTGCGAGGTCACCGGCTTCCGCATCCAGAACGGACGCTGCACCGGCGTCGAGACAAGCCGGGGATTCATCGCCGCGCGCAAGGTCGGTTGCGCCGTCGCCGGCAGCAGCAGCCGCGTGATGCAGGCCGCCGGACTTCGCCTGCCGATCGAAAGCCACGTCCTGCAGGCCTTTGTCAGCGAGGGACTGAAGCCGATCATCCCGGGAGTCATCACCTATGGCGCCGGGCATTTCTATATCAGCCAGTCGGACAAGGGCGGCCTGGTCTTTGGCGGCGATATCGACATGTATAATTCCTACGCGCAGCGCGGCAACCTGCCGGTTGTCGAGGATGTCTGTGAAGGCGGCATGACGCTGATGCCGATGATCGGGCGCGCCCGCATGGTGCGCATGTGGGGCGGCATCATGGATATGAGCATGGACGGCTCGCCGATCATCGACCGTACCCTGATCGACGGCCTCTATTTCAATGGTGGCTGGTGCTATGGCGGCTTCAAGGCGACGCCCGCCTCGGGATGGTGCTTCGCGCATCTTCTGGCCACCGACACCCCGCACGAGGTGGCGACAGCCTATCGCATGGACCGGTTTCGGCGTGGCGCCATGATCGATGAAAAAGGGTCGGGCGCGCAGCCCAACCTGCATTGAGACGGGGGGCGCACAGATGATCATCGACCACCCGCTTCTTGGCCCGCGCGACGCGCAGGAATTCGTCATTCTTGGCGATGCCGGCCTGATCGACCGTCCCGACTGGAAGGCCGATGACGCCGCCGAGGCCTTCTATGAATACCAGTATCTTCGTGACAACCCGGCCGGAACACATCGCGAGCTCTGGTATCACGAAATGGGCGACCGCAGCTGGCTGATCGTCACCCGCGACACCGTCACCCACGCCGTGCTGAAGGTCGAACTTGCCAGCCAGCGGAGGCGGACATGACCCAGACAAACCGCCTCGATGGTGGATTGATCGACCGCTCCACCCCGCTCAGCTTCACCTTCGACGGGCGCACCTATGGCGGCTTTGCCGGCGACACGCTGGCCTCGGCGCTGGTCGCCAATGGGGTAAGGCTTGTCGGACGATCCTTCAAATATCACCGCCCACGCGGCATCATCTCGGCCGGGTCGGAAGAGCCGAACGGCCTTGTCGAGCTTCGCGCCGGCGCACGGCGCGAACCGAACAGCCGCGCCACCATGACCGAACTTCACGACGGTCTTGTCGCCACCAGCCAGAACCGCTTCCCGTCGCTGCGATTCGATCTGATGGCGGTGAATGACAGGTTTTCCGCCTTTCTTGGTGCCGGCTTCTACTACAAGACCTTCATGTGGCCGCGGGCTTTCTGGGAGCGGGTCTATGAGCCGATCATCCGGCGCGCTGCCGGCCTGGGATCGTTGTCGGGCGCGCCCGACCCCGATGTCTATGACCGCGGATTCCGGCATTGCGACCTTCTGGTGATCGGAGCCGGCCCGGCCGGGCTGATGGCGGCGCTGACCGCCGGCCGCGCCGGAGCCGAGGTGATCCTGGCGGATGAGGATTTCC
The DNA here is from genome assembly GCA_038139365.1 of Alphaproteobacteria bacterium. Taxonomy (GTDB): domain Bacteria; phylum Pseudomonadota; class Alphaproteobacteria; order Puniceispirillales; family Puniceispirillaceae; genus UBA8309. The sequence goes on along the minus strand of JAYOST010000012.1, from coordinate 6,504 downwards.
GCCCCGGCGGGCGGCTTCTTCAGGAACGCATCGCTGTCGGCGGGGACAGTGGCGCGGTCTGGGCGGATGCGGTCATCGCCGAGCTTGCCAGCATGCCGAATGTGCGGGTGATGCCGCGAAGCACCGTCATCGGTGTCTTTGATCATGGCATTTATGGCGTGCTGGAGCGCACCGGCGATCATCTGCAGACGCCTGCCGAGGGCAAACCGCGGCAGGTGATGTGGCGGGTCTATGCAAGGCGGGCGCTTCTGTGCGCCGGCGCGACCGAGCGGCTGATCGGCTTTGCCGACAATGACCGCCCGGGAATCATGCAGGCCGGAGCCGTGCGCGGCTATGTGAACCGCTTTGCCGCCGCCCCGGCGGAACAGGTCGCGATCTTCACCAACAATGATGACGGGCACCGCACCGCTGGCGACCTCGCCGCTGCCGGGGTCGATGTGACAGCGATCATCGATTCCCGCCCGGACGCCCCGGCCAGCGATGTGGCCGAGTTGTTTGCCGGTGCCGTCGTCACCGGCACCTCGGGCCGGCTTGGCCTTGGCGGGGTCAGCCTCCGCCTTGCCGATGGCGGCCACAAGCATATCCATTGCGGTGCGCTGGCTGTCTCTGGCGGCTGGAACCCGAATGTGCATCTGACCTGTCACCATCGTGGCCGGCCTGTCTGGCAGGATGACATCGCCGCCTTCATTCCCGGCGAGGGGGTCCCGCCGGGCCTTGCGGTGGCCGGTGCCGCGCGCGGGATTTTCAGCACCGCCGGCGCACTGGCCGACGGCGCGGCGCAGGCTGTCGCACAGCTTGACGAGATCGGCATCCGGGCGCCGGCATCAAAGCTGCCGGACAGCGAAGATGCCGGCTTCGCAATTTCCCCGCTCTGGCATGTTCCCGGCAAGAAACGCGCCTGGCTCGACCAGCAGAATGACGTCACGGTGAAGGATGTGAAGCTGGCGCATCAGGAGAATTTCCGCGCTGTCGAGCATCTGAAACGCTATACCACGCTTGGTATGGCAGGCGACCAGGGACGGACATCGAATGTCCTTGGCCTGGCGGTGATGGCCGAGCTGACCGGCAGAAGCATTGCCGAGACCGGCACCACCATCTACCGCCCACCCTACAGCCCGACACCGATCGCCGCCTTTGCCGGCCGGTCCGTCGGGCGCGAGTTTCGTCCGACCCGCCTGACGCCGTCGCATCATTGGGCTGCCGAGCAGGGGGCAGTCTTCGTCGAGGCCGGAAGCTGGCTTCGTGCGCAGTGGTTCCCGCGTGAGGGCGAAACGACATGGCGTGAGTCAGTCGACCGCGAGGTTCTGGCCACCCGCGCCTCGGTCGGCGTCTGTGATGTCAGCACCCTTGGCAAGATCGACATTCAGGGCGGCGACGCCGGCGCCTTCCTTGATCTTGTCTACAGCAACACCTTCTCCACGCTGCCTGTCGGCAAGACTCGCTACGGGCTGATGCTGCGCGAGGACGGAATGGTGATGGATGACGGCACCACCGCCCGGCTTGGCGAGACACATTACCTGATGACCACCACCACGGCGAATGCGGTCGGTGTCTATCGTCATCTGGAATTCGTGCGCCAGTGCCTTCGCCCCGATATGGATGTGCAGCTGATCTCGGCCACCGACAGTTGGGCGCAATTTGCCGTTGCCGGACCGAACGCGCGCCTTGTTCTGCAGCAGATCGTTGATCCGCAGCATGACCTCGCCAACGACGCCTTCCCCTTCATGGCCTGCGCCGACATTTCGGTATGCGGCGGGGTGCCGGCGCGCCTGTTCCGGATTTCCTTCTCCGGCGAGCTTGCCTATGAAATCGCCGTGCCGTCGCGCTATGGCGATGCGATGATCCGCGCGCTGATGGAAGCTGGCGAGCCTTTCGACATCACCCCCTATGGCACCGAGGCGCTTGGCGTGATGCGGATCGAGAAGGGCCATGTCACCGGCAATGAACTGAACGGCACGATCACGGCGCGCAATCTTGGCATGGCGCGGATGGTATCGTCGAAAAAGGACAGCATCGGCGCGGTCCTGGCCGGGCGTGAGGCGCTTGTCGCCGAAGACGGGCTGTGCCTTGTCGGCCTGCGCGCCCTTGATGGCGGGCAGGTGATGGCAGGATCGCATCTGTTCGACGCTGCCGGTCCGGTTGATGCCGCGCATGACCGCGGCTATGTGACTTCTGCTGCCTATTCACCGCATATCGGCGCGTCGATCGGGCTTGGCTTCCTGGTGCGCGGGGCCGAACGGCATGGCGAGGTCATCCGCGCGATGAACCCGCTGGAAGGACGCTCGGCGCAGGTCGAAATCTGCAGCCCGCATTTCATCGATCCAGAAGGGGAGCGTCTTCGTGATTAGCTTGGAGACCACCACCGCGCTTGGCAACAAAGCGCCCTATGACGAGACCATCGGCGGCCTGCGCATCACCGAGATCGCCGCACCGGTTCTGGCCTCACTGGCGATGCGCCGTGGCAAGGCTGCAGGATTCAAGCGCGCCGCCGCCAACATCTTTGCCGGCGGGCTTCCTGCTCCGGGGACGAGCAGCGGCGATGCAGACCGCCGGGTGATCTGGATGGGACCGGACCAGTATCTTGTTGAGGGGATGACGGGGACCGAGCTTGGCGCCGCCTTTGGTGCGCATGCCGCTGTCACCGATCAGGGTGACGCCTGGGCCGGGTTCGAGATCAGCGGTGCCGATTGTGTCGCCATGCTTGAACGTCTCAGCAGCGCCGACAGCCGCCGCATGACGGCGGGCAGTGCGACACGCACACCGATGCACCATATGCATTGTGTCCTGGTCTGCCGCAAGACGGGAGAAGCCTTCACCGTCTATGGCCCACGGTCTGCCGCGCAGTCGCTTCACCACGCGCTGACCGCGGCGGCGGCCTCGCTGTAACCGGATTCCTTGCCGTGCAGACGCGAAGGGCTAGAAAAGCCCTTCGATCTCGCCAGCCTCATTCATCATGATGCTTTCCGCCGCCGGCGTGCGTGGCAGGCCGGGCATGGTCATGATCTCGCCGCAGATGGCAACGATGAACCCGGCTCCGGCAGACAGCCTCACCTCGCGGACGGGCACGGAATGACCGCTTGGTGCGCCGCGCAGGTTCGGATCGGTGCTGAAGCTGTACTGGGTCTTTGCCATGCAGACCGGAAGATGGCCATATCCGGCATCCTCCCACTGGCGAAGCTGGTCGCGGATGCTCTTGTCGGCCAGCACTTCGTCAGCGCGATAAATTCGCTTGGCAATGGTCTCGATCTTCTCGAAAAGCGGCATCTCGTCAGGATAGATCGGCGAGAAATTGCTGATCTCGGAATCGGCGATCTCGGCAACCCGCGTCGCAAGCGCCTCGGCGCCCTTGCCGCCAAGTTCCCAGTGGCGCGAGATGATAGCCTCGCTTCCCTGTTCGGCGACATAGGACTGCAGCGCCGCAACCTCGGCATCGGCATCACCAAGGAAGTGGTTGATCGCGACGACCACCGGCACACCAAAACCTTTCAGATTCTCGATATGGCGGCCAAGATTGGCGCACCCCGCCTGGACCGCGGCGACATTTTCCGCGCCAAGGTCGGCGCGGGCGACACCGCCATTCATCTTCATCGCACGAACCGTGGCGACGAGAACAACGACGCTCGGCGCGATGCCGGCCTTGCGGCATTTGATATTCATGAATTTCTCGGCGCCAAGATCGGCCCCGAAACCGGCCTCGGTGACGACATAGTCGGACAGCTTCAGCGCTGTCTTCGTCGCAATCACCGAATTACAACCATGCGCAATGTTCGCGAATGGGCCGCCATGCACAAAGGCCGGGTTGTTTTCCAGCGTCTGCACAAGGTTTGGCTGCATCGCCTGGGCCAGAAGCACCGTCATCGCGCCATCGGCCTTGATGTCACGGCAATAGACCGGCGAGCGGTCACGGCGATAGGCGACAATGATGTCACCAAGCCGGCGTTGCAGATCCTCGATATTGCTGGCAAGGCACAGGATCGCCATCACTTCGGAGGCGACGGTGATGTCGAAGCCTGCCTGCCGCGGAAACCCGTTGGCGACACCACCAAGGCTGGTGACGATGTCGCGAAGCGCGCGGTCATTCATGTCGACGACACGGCGCCAGACAACGCGGCGCTGATCGATTTCGAGCTCGTTGCCCCAGTAGATATGATTATCGATCATCGCCGACAACAGATTATGGGCCGAGGTGATGGCGTGGAAATCGCCGGTGAAATGGAGGTTCATCTCCTCCATCGGCACAACCTGCGCATAGCCACCGCCGGCGGCGCCGCCCTTCATCCCGAAACACGGCCCAAGCGAAGCCTCGCGGATACAGACCGTGGCCTGTTTGCCGATGGCGTTCAGCCCATCGACAAGACCGACGGTGGTGGTCGTCTTGCCCTCACCGGCCGGCGTCGGGTTGATCGCCGTCACCAGGATCAGCTTGCCGTCGGGCTTGCCGGCCTGCGCCGCGATGAAATCTGCCGACACTTTGGCCTTGTCATGGCCAAAGGGAAGCAGGTCCTGCGCGGGAATGCCAAGCTTGTCACCGATCTGCTGGATCGGCAGCTTGTTGGCAGCGCGCGCGATTTCGATATCCGATTTGGGACTCATGGCGGGGGGATCCTTTGTCATGAACTGGCACCAGTCATGCTGGATTACCTGCCTATGCGCCGCGACAGTTTGCCCTCGTCGCCGTAAAACCACCCAGAAGCGTCCCGCGAAGGTCTGGGGAGCGACACTGACACGGCCAAAAATCTGCGTTGCGGGGCGGCAAGTGATCGGCTAAGAGAACCAGCATGAAACAGGAACACGTCAAAAAGGTCGTGCTCGCCTATTCCGGTGGGCTCGACACCTCGGTCATCCTGCGCTGGTTACAGGACCAGTACAATGCCGAAGTCGTCACCTTCACCGCCGATATCGGCCAGGGTGAGGAGGTCGCGCCAGCGCGCGCCAAGGCGGAGATGCTCGGCATCAAGGAAATCTTCATCGAAGACCTTCGCGAGGAATTCGTGCGCGACTACGTCTTTCCGATGTTCCGCGCCAACCCGCTCTATGAGGGGATGTATCTGCTCGGCACCTCGATCGCGCGGCCACTGATCGCCAAGCGCCAGATCGAGATCGCCCGCGCCGTCGGGGCTGACGCTGTGGCGCACGGCGCCACCGGAAAGGGCAATGACCAGGTCCGTTTCGAGCTTGCCTATTACGCGCTGCAGCCAGACATCCGGGTGATCGCACCCTGGCGTGAATGGGATCTTGGCTCGCGCACGAAGCTGATCGAATATGCCGAGCAGAACCAGATCCCGATTCCGCGCGACAAGCGCGGCGAGGCACCTTTCAGCGTCGATGCGAACCTTCTTCACATCTCGGCAGAGGGCAAGGTTCTGGAAGACCCGTGGGTCGCGCCGGAGGAATATGTGTTCTCACGCTCGGTCTCGCCCGAAGCAGCACCGGATCGCCCGACCGAGATCGAGATCGAGTTCGAGGCTGGCGACCCGGTGGCCATCGACGGTGTGAACATGACCCCGGCAGAGCTTCTGACAAAGCTCAATGAGTTGGGCGGGGCGAATGGCATCGGCCGTCTCGATCTGGTCGAGAACCGGTTTGTCGGGATGAAGTCACGCGGCGTCTACGAAACGCCGGGCGGCACCATTCTGCTGACCGCGCGGCGGGCGATGGAATCGATCACGCTTGACCGCGGCGCGGCCCATCAGAAAGATGAGCTGATGCCGCGCTATGCCGAGCTTGTCTATAACGGTTTCTGGTTCTCGCCGGAGCGCGAGATGCTGCAGGCCGCCATCGACAGCTGCCGCGAGGCGGTTCGCGGTGTCGTGCGGGTAAAGCTGTACAAGGGCAATGTCACGGTGACCGGCCGGAAGTCGCCGAACTCACTGTATAATGCCGATCTGGTGACCTTCGAGGAAGGCGCGGTCGATTACGACCATGCCGACGCGCATGGTTTCATCAGGCTGAACGCCCTCCGCCTGCGGGTGCAGCAGATGGTGACAGGTGGCTCGGGCGAATAGCTCGCCCAAAATACATCATCCGGCATTTCAGCCAGCCTCAGTCGCTGCAGACGTCACCGATGCTGCCGTCCTTGTTGACCTGTTTCAGCATGATACTGCCGGACGGCGCATAGGCGTATCCGGAGCTGCGAAGACCACTTTGGCAGTCCTCGACGAAGCTGATCACATAGTGCGGGTTGTGGTTGCTGTGTTCACGGAATTCCGACATGGCATCGCTGTTGTAGACGCCAAGCCCCAAAAGAATCGCCAATGCTGCCAACATTTCTGCCTCCTGGCCGGGTGTTTGTTCACTTCTCAGGATCAGACTATCCCCGGTTCATCGCGTTTTTGTGGCCCGAATGGGGTGGAAATGGGGCAGATGACCCGTCAGCACCATCTTTTCGAATCAAAAACCCCCGCCACGGCAACCGCGCCGGACGGGGGTGGATGTTGGTTTTGATCAGACCGGTCTAGAGCTGCCCGGTCTAGAGCTGCCCGGCGACATACTCCCAGTTGACCA
>JAYOST010000011.1:13007-28500 GCA_038139365.1 Alphaproteobacteria bacterium | reverse complement strand
GACGATCAGGTCCGTGTCATGCGATGTCGTCATGTAGTCTGCCAGATGTAAGCCAGATATAAGCCAATTATAAGAAGGGGGCCTCTCATGAAAGTGGCCCGTTGGGGATGCAGCCCGGGGCACCGGGCTGCATGAAAGGATGGGTCTAGTTCACCTTGAACCCGCCAGCCGGCAGGTAGGCATCGGTGAAATAGAGGGCCGCGACGGGGGCAGCCTTGTACTCATAGGTCTCGCTGAGCTGCTCAAGAGCTGCGGCAAAGCGTGCCTTGTCGATGCCGCCCATGCCGTTCGCCTTGACATAGTCGGTCAGGACATTGGCATCGATGGCCAGTTCAAGGCGCCGCTCTTCAAGCGCCGCATCGGCGGCTGGGTTACGCTTGACCAGCGCCTCGGCGGCGGCTGTCGGGTTGGCGATGGCGTCCTTCCATCCGGCGGCAACAGCCCCGAGGAAGGCCTTCACCGTATCGGCGTTCGCGGCGGCGTATTCGGTGTTCACGATCACGGCATTTCCGTAAAGCTTCAGCCCGTGGTCGGCCATCAGGATGGTCGAGATATCAGCCTCCGGCACGCCAAGACGCACCAGGTTCAGATATGAGGAGAAGGAAAACCCGGTCACCGAATCAACCTTGCCCTCGGCGAGCATCGGCTCACGCGTCGGAAAGCCGACCGGCTCGACCTTGATCTTTCCGATATCGATATTGTTGGCCTTGGCAAAGGACGGGAACTGCGCCCAGGCACCATCTGGTGGCGGCGCACCAAGGACCGAGCCTTCCAGGTCGCCGGGACCGCTGACGCCAAGCGATTTGCGTCCGACTACGGCGAAAGGTGGCTTGTCATAGACCATCATGACGGCGGTCACTGGCGCGCCCGGGTTCTGGTCAAGGAACTTGATCAGCGAATTGATGTCGGCAAACCCGACCGGAAAGGCGCCGGTGGCAACTTTCGGGATGGCGTCAAGCGAGCCTTTGCCCGGCGAAATCTCGACATTGAGTCCGGCGGCGGCGAAATGACCATTGTCGATCGCCAGGAAATAGGGGGCCGATGGTCCCTCGAACTTCCAGTCCAGCGCGAACTGGAGATTGGTATCGGCATTGGCGCTTGCCGTCATAAAGGTTGCAGCCAGCCCGACGGCCAGCGATCTGATGGTGGTTTGAATCATGGTGTCTACTCCCTGGTCTCCGGGTCGCCTTTGCGCGACCCCAATGCACCGCCATTCCGCCTGAAATCATTATCGCTGGATAGTGCTCAATTGTTTGTACGGCGCTGCGATTTTGTCGTCGGCAAAGTGTGGCCTGATAAATCGGGGAACGCCACCCATGCTGGCAAACCCGCGCTTTGCGCCGGTTTTCTGGTCAATGCAGGAAACAGGTGACAGTGCGAATCGTGTCGGAACACCCGCTGGCCTTGCCGGCGGTGTCATGCCCGCTGGCAGCTGGCGTGCGATACCTGCCTGTGCGCAGCGCATCTATGTCTTTCTCATGTCCTGTCGTCATCCTGGCTCAACAGCCTGTTGAAGGCAGACAGTACGCGCGGGCGATCGGCTTGCTGAACGGTCTTCACCGCCGCGACCTTGTCCGCGATGCCATGGCCGTGCGTCTCTAGCATCTGTTGCAGCGCGTCGCTGCGTGCCGAATGCTGGCGTTGTGCCTGTTTCAGTCTGGCGAGCCTGGCCTTCTGTTCGGTGTCGTCCATGGTGTCCGCCTCTGGTTGCTGTCTTGGCCTTTCGCCTTGGTTGAGTATAGGGTGAAGCTCTGGCGGCATTCAAACACCGTTTGGCAAACACCGTTTGGCAAACACCGGTTGGCAAACACCGGTAGCGCCTGCGCCAGTCTGACGTCGATAACGCATTTACCAAGAGGAGCAGACCATGGAATTTGTAGTTCTGGGAAAATACACGGCCGCTGGTCTCAGCGGTTTCGCGCAGAATCCGAATGATGACCGCAAGGCGGTGATTTCGGCGATGATCGAGAAGGCCGGGGGAAGGATGCATGATCTCTGGCTGACCCGCGGCGAATATGATGCCGTTGTCATCGGCGAGGTGCCAGATTTTGAGACGATTGCCGCCATCAAGATGATGGTTCTGGCGTCGGGCGCGATGAGCGAAATCGTGGTTCTGGAAGCCGCAGACTTCAACGCCATCGGCAAGAGGGCGGCATCGTTGATGGCTGGCGCTGCCGCGTATCAGCCACCGGGCGGTTGATCTTCAGCGGTCATTTGGCCCTTGTTCCGCGCGGGTCCGGCTTGCCGGCCTATCTGGCTGCCGTACCCGCCTGCCTGCCCGTATCGCGCTGTGCGGCCAACGCCGGTCAGTAGCCGCCACCCTGACAGCTTGCCAGCAGCAAATAGGCCCCGGCGATGGCCGGCAGAATGACGAGCGCGCGCCAACCGAATCTGCCTGACCGCCCCTTGTGGCCGGCGGAGATCGCGTTGGTCGTGCCGATTGATGTGAAGTCACTGTCGAATACGTTGACCGTCGGAATGGATTCATATTCCGTGGGATCGTCACTCATGGCCACGGTCATGTTGGCCGACGCAAATACCTTGTCATCCATATCATCCTGCCTCTTGCTACCGGAGGCGTAAGGCGCACTCTGGTATTGACAGGATGTCGCAGCTATTGGTGACTGTCCATTCTTCCGACGGCAAAAGAGTTTTCCCGTTTTCTTTCAGACAGTTAAGGTAAAAAAACGGGTGTGACGCCCGGGGACTGGCATCACACCCGTTTGAGTCTGGATCGGCCAACAAGGCGGTGTCGTGCCGGATCGGCGATCCTTTTGCTCGTCGAATTTTGGGGAGGAAGCCAAAACTCAATTGTGTGATAGCAAGCTCAGACGCTGCGGAATAATGCCAAGAATCACTCATAGTGATGCAAATTTTGCATCATCAATAACGCCCCCCGAACTATGGATGCCAATCTTGATGTGGATGCCAGTCTTGATGTGGAGGAAGGTCTTGATGTGGACGACGGTCTTGATGCTGAAAGATGGTGGCGCGATGGCCGGGTTTTGCGCTAGGCTCTGGCCATGAGCCAGTACAGAAACATCATCAATGTGGCAATCTGGGCCGCGGCGGCGGCCTTTGCCGCCTATCGCCTTGGTACCGGAGCGACTCTCATGCTTGGCGCGATTGAAGGGTTGATGGTGCTGATCGCCGCCTTTGTTGCGCACAAGACTCTCGACCTGCTGATCCCGCCATCCCGGCAGAATGACGATCAGCAAGGCTAAGGCCGGGCTCATGGCAATCTGTGCCGGCACAGTTGATCACCTGAACCGCAGGATACGGCCAGGGCGCGAGCTGGTCCGCGTCAACAGACAGGTTTTTCTGTTGCTCGATATCGCCGAGAGTTTCGAGACGCAGTCCTTCTGACATTCAGGCACCGGTCATCCAGCTGGCGATTGCCTTTCGCCGCCGCTTTCATGTTGAATAGGGCCGGAACATCATCAGGGAAGGTTCATCCGCATGTCAGAGACGCTCTGGGAAGTGTATGCAATCAAATATGCCGACAGAAACGACCGGACGCGCCGGGAGAGTTTCATTCTTGACCCGGCGCATGACCAGCCGCATGCGATGGATTACTTCATCTGGATCCTGAAATCTGGTGACCGGGTGATCATGGTCGATACCGGCTATGACAATGCCGAGGCGAAGCGGCGTGGACGTAAGATTCACCAGGAACCGGCGAAGGCGATCGAGGCGCTTGGGCTGACACCGGACAGGATCGACGACATCATCATCACGCATCTTCATTACGACCATGCCGGATGCATTGCCGATTTCCCGACCGCGATGCTTCATATCCATCCGGTCGAGATGGCCTATGCCACTGGTCCCTGCATGTGCGAGGACGCGCTTCGCATGCCTTTTACCGGGGCCCATATCTGCGATGCCGTGACCGCGCTATATTCCGGGCGGGTGCGTTTCACGGCCGAGGATGACGTCGTTGCCGACGGTGTTACCGTTCATCGTATCGGCGGCCATTCCAAGGGGCTTCAGGCGGTGCGGGTGAAGACCGCAGCCGGCTGGATGTGTCTGGCCTCTGACGGCACGCATTTCTATGAGAATTTCCTGAAACGAAAGCCCTTCCCCATTGTCGTCAATGTCGAGGACATGTTGCGCGGCTTCGATCGCATCCAGGAACTTGCCACACGGCCGGAAATGGTGGTTCCGGGACATGACCCGCTGGTGACTTCGCTCTTTCCGGCGTTTGGCACGAGCGGCTTTGTCTGGCGACTCGACGGCGGGCCGGACGCGTCACTGCCGCAGGATTTCACCGGATCCCCGGTATGAGTGCAGGGCTGCGTCTTCTGGCCATTGGCGAGGTAATGGCGGAAATCCGCGCCAGTGGACCGTCAGGCACATCTGGGTTTGCCGTCGGCTTTGCCGGCGATACCTACAACACAGCTGTCTATGCGGCGCGCCGGATCGGGACTGCTGGCAGCGTTGCCTACATGACCCGCATTGGCCAGGAGACGTTGTCGACTGCTTGGATGGCGGCGGCGCGCGCCGAGGGTATTGAGGTGGCGCATGTGGCACAGGATCCGGCGCGCAATATCGGCATCTATTCGGTATCGACCGACGCGCATGGTGAGCGCAGCTTTCACTACTGGCGGGCGGATTCCGCGGCGCGGCGGCTGTTCACGACCGAAGAGACAGCGATGTTCATGCCAGAGGCCGAAATCATCTATCTCTCCGGCATCACCCTGGCCATCCTGACCCCGGCAGCGCGTGAGCGACTGACGGCGCTGCTCGCAGACCGACGGGCCGGTGGAACGCTTGTCGCCTTTGATTCAAATTACCGGCCACAGCTGTGGGAAGATGCGGCGACAGCGCGGGCCTCGATGAACGCCATATGGGACATCACCGATATCGCGCTTCCCTCGATCGATGATGAAATGGCGCTTTACGGTGGGACCAGCGAGGCGACTGTGATTGACCGCTTCGCGGCGCGCGCCTGGCGCGGCATCGCCATCAAGCGTGGTGTGCGCGGGCCGATATCACCGCAGCTGGATGCCGGTGCACATCCCGATTTCCCGCCGGTGGCGATGGTCGTCGATACCACCGCCGCCGGTGACAGTTTCAATGGCGGCTATCTGGCCGCCTTTCTCGCTGGCGAGGATGAAGGCGCACGGCTTCGCGCCGGACATGACGTGGCGTCACAGGTGGTCGCCGCGCCGGGCGCGATCATCCCGCCTGGCAATATATGACATCATCAGGACGGGTCGCGCCCGACCTCCTGACGTTGCTGGCCAAGCCCGGCGATGGTCAGTTCCATCACATCGCCTTCCTGCAGATAGACAGGCTCGGGCTTGATGCCCATGCCGACGCCAGGCGGCGTGCCGGTGGAAATGACGTCGCCTGGATGAAGCGTCATCAGCTCCGAGAGATGCGCGATGCATTCGGCGACCGAGAAGATCATCGTCGAGGTGTTGCCGGTCTGCATCCTCTTGCCATTCACATCCAGCGCCATGTCGAGGTTCTGCGGGTCGGCAATTTCATCGGCGGTGACAAGCCAGGGGCCGATCGGCCCGAAGGTGTCGCAGGACTTGCCCTTCGTCCATTGGCCGGTGAGCTGTGTCTGGAAATGGCGCTCGGACACATCGTTCGAGATGAAATAGCCGGCGACGTAGTCCAGCGCTTCGGCCGGGCTGACATATTTGCAGGACTTGCCGATCACAACGCCAAGCTCGACCTCCCAGTCGCTGTGTGTTGAATGGCGCGGCAGCATCACCATGTCATTTGGTCCGACAACGGCGGATGTGGCTTTCATGAACAGGATCGGATGCGCCGGAATCTCGGCCCCGGTCTCGGCAGCATGGTCGGAATAATTCAGCCCGATGCACATGAACTTGCCGATGCCGCTGACACAGGCGCCAAGGCGTACATCGCCGTCGACCGCCGGAAGGCTGGTCGGATCAATGCCGCGAAGCCGGTCAAGGCTGGCCGGGTCCAGCACCGCGCCGGTAATGTCGGCAACATGGCCTGACAGGTCGCGAAGAGTGCCGTCGGCATCAAGAAGGCCGGGCTTTTCCTGGCCGGCATCGCCATAACGTAGAAGTTTCATATCAGGTCTCCAGATGAAAAAAGGGAATGAATGCGGGGGTCAGTGATTGTCGCGCGGCACGCCGCGGGTGCGGACAATGGACAGAAAGTCCGGCGCGCCTTCCAACACCATGCCGTCGGCAAAGGGCCGGACCCGTTCGCGGAAGATCTGCTGCCAGGGAGACTGGCTTTCCGGCATCGGAAATCCGCCGTCACGCGCCAGCGTCGCAGCACGTGTCGCCAGCTCCTCGTCAGGCACCAGCATGTTGACGGTGAAGCTGTTTAGATCGACGCGGATGCGGTCGCCGGTTTTCACCAGCGCCAGACCGCCGCCATCCGCCGCCTCTGGCGAGGCATTCAGGATCGAGGGCGATCCCGAGGTGCCGGACTGGCGTCCATCGCCGATGCAGGGAAGTTCGTCGATGCCTTTTTTGATGAGATAGGCTGGCGGGCGCATGTTCACCACTTCGGCCCCGCCCGGATAGCCGATCGGGCCAGCCCCGCGCATCACCAGAATGGCGGTTTCGTCCATGCCGAGCGATTCATCATCAATCCGCTCATGAAAATCAACTGGCCCATCAAAGACATAGGCGGTGCCTTCAAAGGCATTCGGGTCGGCCTCATCCGACAGGTAGCGCGCCGCGAAAGACGGGCTGATCACGCTTGTCTTCATGATCGCGCTGTCAAACAGGTTGCCGCTGAGATTGATGAAACCGGCCTCATCCTTCATCGGCGAGGACACGCTGAAGATGACATCAGAATTGGCGATCACGGCATCGCGGCAATTCTCGCCAATGCTGGCGCCGTTCACTGTCAGCGCATCGGTGTGCGGCAACAGGTCATGACGGATAAGTTCGCCAAGCACCGCCGGAACGCCGCCGGCGCGGTGGTAATCCTCGCCGAGATAGTCACCGGCGGGTTGCAGATTCACCAGCAGCGGGACCTTGTGGCCGACCTGCTGCCAATCGTCATTTGTCAGCTCGATGCCGAGATGGCGCGCCACCGCGTTGAGATGGATCGGCGCATTTGTCGAGCCGCCTATCGCCGAGTTCAGCACGATGGCGTTTTCAAACGCGGCGCGGGTCATGATGTCGGACGGCTTCAGATCTTCCCAGACCATGTCAACGATACGGTTGCCGGTGCGATAGGCCATCTGGCCGCGTTCACGGTAAGGGGCAGGAATCGCCGCCGACCCCGGAAGCTGCATGCCGAGCCCTTCCGCAAGCGAGTTCATCGTTGTCGCTGTTCCCATGGTGTTGCAATAGCCTGTGGAGGGCGTCGATGAGGTGACAAGGTCTAGAAAGCCTTCATCGTCGATTTCGCCGGCGGCGATCATCTGGCGCGCCTTCCAGACGATGGTGCCCGATCCGGTGCGCTTGCCATCGTGCCAGCCATTCAGCATTGGCCCGACCGACAGGGCGATCGCCGGAATATCGACAGTCGAGGCGGCCATCAGCAGCGCCGGTGTGGTCTTGTCACAGCCGATCATCAGCACCACCCCGTCCAGCGGATAGCCATAGAGCGTCTCCACCAGGCTGAGATAGGCGAGGTTGCGGTCGAGCATCGCCGTCGGGCGCTTGCCAGTTTCCTGGATCGGGTGGACCGGCACCTCGATCGGCAGGCCACCGGCGGCGATGATGCCGTCGCGAACCCGTTTCGCCAGCTCCAGATGATGCCTGTTGCAGGGTGACAGGTCGGACCCGGTCTGCGCGATGGCGATGATCGGGCGGCCATCGCGAAGCTCTTCGCGGGTCAGGCCATAATTCAGATAGCGCTCGGTATAGAGCGCTGTCATCTCGGCGTCATCCGGGTTGTTGAACCATTGCCGCGAGCGCAGCTGGTCCGGCCTGATCGTCTTCTTGCCCATAATTGCTATCCCCTGATTATCGACCTAACTGGTCCAGCCGCCATCGATATTGATCGCCTGGCCGGTGACGAAGGCACTTTCGTCAGAGGCAAGATAGACCGCCAGCGCGGCGATTTCCTCAGCCTTGCCGAACCGCCCCATCGGCTGGCGCGCAACAAAGGCCTCTTCGGCCTTGTCATAATCGCCTGTTGCCGCCAGCCTGTCCTGGAGCGACGGGCTCATCACTGTTCCCGGGCAGATGGCGTTGCAGCGCACGCCGCTTTTCACATGGTCGCTGGCGATGGATTTGGTCAACCCGATCACCGCCGCCTTGGTCACGCCATAGATGAATCTGTTGGGGGCGCCGATGACCGAAGAGGCGACCGAGGACATGTTGATGATCGATCCGCTGCCACGCTCCAGCATCGCCGGAAGGGCGGCGCGAGATGTCCAGAACATCGACCTCACATTCAGATTATGGCCGAATGTCCATTCATCCTCGGTGGCCTCGAAGATGGTGCCGTGATGCACAAAGCCGGCACAGTTGAACAGGATGTCCGGATCGGCTTTCGCGATGCCGGCGAGGATGGAGTCATGATCCATCACATCGAGGGTGAAAGTGGTGATCCCGCTGTCATCCGCAAGAGTGGCCAGTGCCTCCGCATTGATGTCTGTGGCGAACACCTGCGCGCCTTCAGCCGCCATGGCCAGCGCCGTGGCTCTGCCGATGCCTTGCCCGGCGGCCGTGATCAACGCACGCTTGCCAGCAAGCCGTCCTGTACCTGTCATCCCAAAATCCATTCCTGTCACGTTACCCTGCAACTATCCACCGTATTCCGTGATACCGCAATGCCAAGCCATGATGGTTCACGGCATCACGGTCGCGCGCATGTTGTCGTGATCCTGCAGACGGGCGGCTGTCCAACCTATTCAGGGGTTTCCGCCTTGACAAGGTCGAGGTGCCGTTTCTTACTGAAAGCCTGAGGTGACGCCAGATCCAGAAGGCCCGGCGTCCTGAAGCGGCACCCGGTTCCGACGCCAGACAAGGGCATGCAATGCGCCATTCTGTGCCTGAACCATCCTGTTTTGCATCACCCTTGCCAGAAGGCCAGACACCATGTCCATGACCATCCGCCTTGATCCTGCCGACAATGTCGTCACAGCCACCCGCACCCTTGAGGCCGGTACATCCGTCGAGGACGTGGTGACCCAGGCCATCATCCCGCGCAATCACAAGCTGGCAAGCCGTGACATCAAGGCCGGCGAGGCAGTGCGGAAATATGCCCAGGTGATCGGCTATGCCACCGAAGACATCGCGGCTGGCGGGCATGTCCATACGCAGAATGTCGAATTCCGCAACACCGAGGCGGATTATGAATTCGCCACTGACCTTCGGCCGGTGGCGCCTGTCGCCGAAGCGGCGCGCGACACCTTCATGGGATACCGGCGCGAGACCGGCCGCGTCGGCACCCGCAACTATATCGGCATCCTGACATCGGTGAATTGCTCGGCGACGGCGGCACGGATGATCGCCTCGGCCTTCGGGCCCGAGGAAATGGCAAACTACCCGAATGTCGACGGGGTGGTCGCGTTTGTCCATGGCACCGGATGCGGCATGGCTGGCCAGGGCGAGGGGTTTGAAGCCCTGCAGCGGGTGATGTGGGGCTATGCCCGCAATCCGAACCATGGCGGGGTGCTGATGGTCGGGCTTGGCTGCGAGATGAACCAGATTGACTGGCTGCTTGAGGCCTACGGGCTGAAGCAGGGACCGCTGTTCAAGGCTATGAACATTCAGGATTCAATGGGGCTGGCAAAGACGGTCGAGACGGGCATCGCCATGGTCCGCGAAATGCTGCCCGAGGTGAACAAGGCGACGCGCACGCCCTGTCCGGTATCGGAGCTGATGGTGGCGCTGCAATGTGGCGGGTCCGACGCCTTGTCCGGCGTTACCGCCAACCCGGCGCTGGGATATGCCTGCGATCTTCTGGTGGCGCAGGGCGGCACCGGCGTGCTGGCCGAAACCCCCGAGATCTATGGCGCCGAGCATCTGCTGACGCGCCGCGCCGTTGACGAAGCGACAGGCAAGCGTCTGGTCGGTCTGATCGACTGGTGGCAAGACTACACCGCCCGCAACCGGGGGTCGATGGACAACAACCCAAGCCCCGGCAACAAGAAGGGCGGCCTGACGACCATTCTGGAGAAATCGCTCGGCGCCGCCGCAAAGGGCGGCACGACGCCGCTGACAGGTGTCTATAAATATGCCGAGCCGGTGACGGCGCGCGGCTTCACCTTCATGGATTCGCCAGGCTACGATCCGGCCTCGGTGACCGGCCAGATCGCCAGTGGCTGCAACCTCGTCACCTTCACCACTGGACGTGGGTCGGCCTTTGGCTCGAAACCGTCACCCTGCATCAAGATCGCCACCAACACCGAGATGTATGACCGTCTGATCAGCGACATGGATATCAATGCCGGGGCGATGCTGACCGAGGGGCAGAGCCTTGAGGAAAAGGGCCGTGAGATCTATGACATGCTGCTGGCGGTGGCCTCCGGCGCGCCCTCGAAATCCGAGGCGCAGGGCCTTGGTGACTATGAATTCGTGCCCTGGCAAATCGGCGCAACGATGTAGGCGTTCTGGCCATGCAACAGGCAAGGGACGTGACCACCGGTCTTCTGATCATCGGCGAGATCACCCCGGTCATGCGTGACAGGCTTGCCGGTGTGTTCACACTTCATGATGCCAACCGGATAGATGACATGCCGGGGTTTCTGGCGCGTGAGGGTGGCACCATCGGCTATGCGGTGACGGATGGTCATTATGGCGTGCCGCGTGACTGGATGGATGCGATGCCGAACCTCGCCCTGATCAGCAATTATGGTGTCGGCTATGACGCCATCGAGGTGGAGCTGTCGGTGTCACGCCGGATCCTCGTCACGCATACACCGCAAGTTCTGAATGACGAGGTGGCGACCACCGCGCTGATGCTTATGCTGGCGGGCTATCGCAATCTTCTGGCAAGCGACGCCTATGTGCGTGCCGGCCGCTGGGCGGTTGAGGGCCAGATGCCATTGTCGCGCTCGGCTGATCATCGCCGGGTCGGCATTCTCGGGCTTGGCCGTATTGGATTGGCGCTGGCGAGGAAGCTGGAGCCCTTCCACGCCGACATCGCCTATCACAACCGCGGTGAACGCGATGTTCCCTACCGGTATTTCGCCGATCTCGTCGCGATGGCGTCATGGGCCGAGGTGATCTTTGTGGTCACCCCCGGCGGTGCCGACACACGTGGCATCGTCGACCGCCGGGTGATCGATGCGCTGGGGCCGGACGGCATGCTGATCAATGTCTCACGCGGGTCGGTGGTGGATGAAACAGCGCTGGTCGGCGCGCTTGCCGAAGGTCGGCTTGGCGCCGCCGGGCTGGATGTGTTCGCCGACGAGCCGCATGTCCCGCAGGCTCTGTCCGCCATGGACAATGTCGTGCTGACACCGCATATCGGCAGTGCCACAGTCGAGACTCGACGGGCCATGGGTGACCTTGTCGTCGACAATCTTCTACAGCATCGCGCCGACGGAACGGTGATCACGCCGATCCCGGAATGCCGGGCTTTCGCCGCGGTGGTCGAGCACCCTGTCGGCTGACGGCCCTTTCACACCAGATATTTCGTCCTCATGGTAGCGCGCAATTTAGCTTGACGTTCCTGGTAATCCGGCGTCAGGCTTTCGCCATGCTGACTGAAAAATCAGCCTGTTTTGGGAGGAAACCATGAAAAAGCTTTTTGCCGCTGTGATCGGTGCTTTTGCCTTGTTCGGTGCCGGCATGGCTGCCGCCGACTATCCTGACAAGCCTGTCAATTTTGTCGTGCCCTGGCCGCCTGGCGATCTTGAGGATGTTCTCACCCGCATGATTGCCGAGGATTTTCAGGCGAAATATGGCGTGGCTGCGGCAGTGGTGAACAAACCAGGTGGTGGGGGCGGGCCGTTCCCGGGGGCGATCAGCGTCGCCACTGCGCCGGCTGATGGCTATACAATCGGCTCCTTCGTCATCGCCGTTCCGACCATTGGACATGTCATCGGGATTGACGAGCTGGCGCCGGAGAAATTCGACCCTCTTGGTATCTTCCTGACCTATCCGTTCGTTCTTGTGGCTGGTGCTGACGCGCCTTTCTCGACGATGGACGAACTCGCTGCGCATGCGAAGACCAACAAGGTGGCGCTTGGCCATTTTGGCGCGCCGCTGCCGCCGACCCGCGCTTCGATGGCGTTCGCCAAGCGGGCCGGGTTCGAATGGGGATCGGATGCCGCCTTTGACGCACTCGACTGCAACACCCTGGCATCGGGGGATGCCGATGTGATCAACACCACGCTGCAGCTGGTCATGCCATGCCTTGGCGAGGTCAAGGTGCTTGCCTCGATCACCGACAAGAGGATCCCGATCCTTGATGGCGTGCCCACCCTTGGCGAGCTTGATTCGCAGATCGATCTGGCGCTCTGGAACGGTTTGTTCGTCCGCAAGGAAACGCCTGCCGATGTCCGCGCCAAGATCATCGCCGTCGCCAAGGAAACGGTGATGTCGGATCGGGCGCAGAAGCTGGCCAAGGATACAGGGGCGCTTGTCTATTGGCAGGATGCCGATGAATCCGCAGCGCGGATTGTCAATGACCGTGGCACACTCGGCACGATCGGCAAGATCCTCGAATAGGGTCATTCAGCATCACATTCGGGGGGCTGAACTGGCCCCCTGCAATGTCCTGAAGTGATGTGCCTTGCAGAGACATATCTGGGAGAATGATGGTGTCTGGTCGGCACAGGGTGGATGAAGAAGGTGCGCCAGGCAATGGTGCCTTGATGTTCGCCGTGCTGTTCTGTCTGGTGACCCTCCTGCTTCTCAGCCAGATCGGCGTCCAGACCAAATTCAAGCCTTCCGGATCGCTTTTCGCCCAGCCGCGCTTCTGGCCGTCGGTGGCGCTTGCCGGCATGCTGGTGTTTGGAGCCGCACATCTGGCATCGCTCTGGCGCGGTCGCGGTGCGGCGCGTCACATCAGGCACCGGCAGTCTGGTCAATTGCAGACGATACTGGTGGATGGCGTGCGGGTGCTTGAATTCGCCTTGTGGTTCATGGCCTATGTCTGGATCACGCCGCTGGCCGGCTACCTTCCCTCGACCCTCTTTTTCATGTGTCTTCTGGCTCTGCGGAGCGGGTACCGTGACTGGCGACTGATCGGCCTTGCGGGCATCACCGGCGCGGTCATTGTGGTGCTTTTCAAGACCATGCTGGCGGTGAAGATACCGGGTGGTGCGGCCTATGAGATGTTTCCTGCCCCGCTTCGCGCCCTGATGATTGCCTATTTCTGACATGGAGCTTTTCTGACATGGAGCTTTTCTGACGTGGAGCTTCTGGCCGATTCCATCGCCATCCTGTGGCGGCTTGATGTGTTGATGGCGTTGATCGTCGGGTCGGTCGGCGGCGTTGTGATTGGCGCGATCCCGGGTGTCGGACCGGCGGTGGCCATCGCCATCCTGCTGCCAGCAACCTTTTCTCTGGAACCGATTGTCGGGCTGACAGCGCTCTTGGGGATATATGGCTCCTCCATGTATGGCGGGGCCATCCCGGCAATCCTGATCAACACCCCCGGCACAGCGGTCAACGCGCTGACCACTTATGAGGGCACGCCGATGACGGCGCGTGGTGAGGGGCGACGGGCACTGGCGCTGGCCTATTCGGCCTCCTTTTTCGGAGGGGTGTTCTCGGTTGTCTGCCTGATGCTGTTCGCGCCGCTGCTGGCGTGGATCGCGCCGCATTTTGGAAGCCGCGAGATCTTTCTGGCGGCACTGCTCGGTCTGGTACTGGTCGTGGTGGCACACCGTGGGCGGGTCATGGCGGCAGGCATGATGGCCAGCCTTGGCGTCTTCCTGAACACCATCGGGCTGGAGCCGATCCAGTATTCACAGCGCTTCACTTTTGGGCAGGGGTGGTTGTCGGGAGGCGTCAATCTGATTGTCGTCGTGCTGGGATTGTTCGCCATCAGCCAGGCTTTCATCCTGCTTCGCGGTGATGATGACGGGCAACGCCCTGACGCGGTTGGCGGCGGCATATGTGGTGGTTTTCGGGAATTGTTGCGCCACAAGCGGGTCGCCGGCACGTCTTCGGCGATCGGTGTGACGATGGGGATGATCCCCGGCGTCGGGGAATTCACCGCGCAGTTCCTGAGCTATACGCTGGCCCGCCGGCAGTCGCGTGAGCCGGACTCCTTCGGCAACGGATCACCCGAGGGCCTGGTGGCGTCGGAGGCGGCCAACAACGCGGTGCCGGCGGCGGCGATGATCCCGCTTCTCGCGCTTGGCATTCCGGGCGAGGCACTGACAGCGATGATGCTCAGCGTCCTCTATGTCCATAATGTTGTTCCAGGACCGCAGCTGTTCCAGGGGCAGATGGATTTCGTCATCGCCCTCTATCTGGCGCTGCTGATCCTCAATGTCATGGTGCTTGTCTTCCTGCTGGTGTCGACCGATCTGCTTCTGCGGTTGCTGGCCATTCCGAAACGGTTTCTCGGGGTGACCATCCTCGCGCTCAGCTTTGTCGGTGTCTATTCGCTTCGCAATTCGGCGACCGACTGTGCGATCGGCGCGGTCTTCGGCGTTCTTGGTTATGTGTTGAAGCGGGTTGATGTGCCGATCGTGCCGATCATCCTCGGCATGGTGCTTGGCGGGATCATGGAAACAAAGCTTCGCACATCGATGATGCGGGTCGACACACCGTTCGACTTCATCAGCAGGCCGATCGCCTTTATCCTGTTCGCGCTGATCCTGACGGTGCTGGCCACGCAGATTTACGGCGCCGTCAAAGGCCACGGAAAAAGCGGCGGCCAGTTGTGACCGCCGCTTGCGTTGTGTCAGTCAGAAGGACGCCGGTCAGGCGGCCTTGATCAGCTTCTTCGGCTTGGCGTTGATGCTGATCTGCTTCGGCTTGTCCGCCTCGGGGATCTCGCGCTTCAGGAAGATGGTCAGGATGCCATCAACGAACTGCGCGTCTTCCACCTTCATGTATTCGGCCAGACGGAACATCTTCGAGAAGGCCCGCTGGGCGATTCCCTGATGGATGTAATTGTCGGCCTGCTCGGACTTCGACGCGTCAATGGTCAGCACGCCCTTTTCCGTCTGGATGCTGATGTCATCGGCGGAAAACCCGGCAAGCGCCACCTCGATCCGGTAATGCTCGTCATCATCCTTGGCGATGTTGTAGGCCGGGTAGTTCGGCTCCTTGCGATCCGACAGGCGGTTGATCTCGTCAAACAGCGTGTCGAAGCCAACAAACTGGCGGGCCATCGGTGTGGTAAACAGTGTCATATCTCTCTCCTTTTCCTAAGCGAGACTGGGGCCGCCTCCCGGTATGGCAAGGCAGCGTTTCAGACGTTTTTATGTAACCCGTTATGGCGTTACGACTCTGATATAGGTCGGGAAATAGGGCTTTCAAGATGGCTGGGATGCTGCCCCAAAATGACCTTTTTCAGGCCCGAATGCTGACACGCTGCCAGCTGAATGTGATCATGAACTTCATGCTTCCTCCCCCTGAACGGGCCGGTTTTCCGGCCCGTTTCTTTTTTCAGGAGT
>JAYOST010000011.1:2216-12907 GCA_038139365.1 Alphaproteobacteria bacterium | reverse complement strand
CGAACAGGCGTGCCGGCACGCTTCGCCTCGCCGGTGCGGCTGTTATAGGCAACAAAGCCGCCACTCTGCGGCGGGATGCCGGTGACAGCGGAGATCACAACCTGATGCGTGACCATCAGCACAAGCCCGTCAGGCGGCAGGTCCGCCAACTTTGCCGACAGCAGCGCCAGCGTCACCTCGCGGTCGACATGCCCATTGAAGAAGGAATTCAGCCCGTCAAAGGTGGTGAATTCACCGACATCCATTTCAGCAGCGGTGTCGACACAACGACACCAGCGGCTGCTGAGGATCTCGTCAAAACCGATGCCCTCGTCGCGAAGATAGGCACCGAGCCTGCGTGACTGGTGGCGGCCAGCATCATCTAGGTTGCGCTGGGTGCTGCAGTCATCGATGCGGAATTCTGCCGGATCACCAAAGCCTGGGGCCAGCGCGTGCCGCAGGAACAGCACATTGGCATTGACCGCCTTGATCGCATCCGACAGCTCGCCAGCCTGTGCCTGCACGGCCATCGCCTGGAGCGCCGCCAGTGGCAGAAGCAGCATCACAAGCCTGAGAAAACGAAACAACATGCGGGCACTCCTTAAGTTCTTCTAGGTCAGATCCGCCATCCAGAAGACATTCGACCAGGCATTGTTGCCGCCCGCGTCGGTGATCACAAGGCGGACATAGGCGGCATCCACCATGCCCAGATCAAATGTCGCGCTGGTGAGCCCCGCGCCCTGCGCGTGCCAGGCCCGATGACCGCCGCCGGCAAGAACAATCCGGCTGACCGGTGATGTGGCCACGTGAAGCTGTCCTGCCTCGACGGTGATGTTGATGAAGTCAGGCCCGCAGGATGAATAGAAATGACCTGCCTTGAGCGCGGCAATGATGGCATCACCGGTAAGCCTGTCCGCCGCGACCATGACCCAGCCGCCAAAGGCGTCGTCCGGGATCATGTGCGAATCATCGGTTGCCGTCAGATGCATCCGGAAGCCTTCATTCGCCAGCTGATCAAGAGTGGCGATGCCGCCGCCACGCGCCGTTCCGATGGCAGAGCTATGGTTGTAGATTTCGACACCATGCGCGCCAGCCTCGGCGAGACTGCGCGCCTCCTCTGTGGTCAGAGCGTACCATTCGGGATGGGCTATGGTCACAAAGGCGCCGGCATCGACAGCGCGCTTCACCAGCGCGGACGCGGTCTCGGTCTTGCTTGCCACGGGGAAATCAAGCGGCAGGCCGTTGGCCACCAGATGCCAGAGCCCGTCCTGATCATACAGCTTTCCTAAACAATGGATTTCTGCCGAGGGAATGGTGATGAACGCATCACCGTCGAAAGCCGAGCTGTCATTGACGGTCTCGGCGGCAAAGCGCGGGTCTGACCAGAGATGATCGGACAGGCAGGTGAAATCATAGCCAGCTTCGCGATAGAGCCGTACCACTTCAGCTGTCGTCTGGTGACCATCGGAATGGGTGCTGTGACCGTGAAGATTGCCGCGAAAAACCCTGGTGTCGGCAAGTCTGGTATTGGCAAGTCTGGTATCGGCAAGTCTGGTTTCGGCAGCGAACAATGTCTGGCTCATCAGCCTCTCCTGCAACGCGAAAGGCATGACGCCACGCACCGTGCGTCACGCTTTTGTGACACATATATCATATTCGGCAGGGGTCACGATGAATATCGGGCAATGATATAGTCCGCCCATATGGCCCGGGCTGGTTTGCATGGACCTTCCCGTTCCGGGTTCCACCCTCTGGCTTCTGGCGGGTGTTTATTCGGGGGCTATTTGGCGTTTGGGAAAAACAGCTGGCTGCCATGCTTCTGGAAGGCGGCGATGGCATCCTGGCCATCGGATGAAACAAGCCAGTCGCGAAAGGCCACGGCGGCGTCATGCTTGATCATCGGACAGCGCGCTGGTGAGACCGGGATCACACCGTACTGGTTGAACAGCGCTGCATCACCCTCAAAGAGAATGGCATGGCCGGCCTTGTTGGCGAAGGCGAGCCAGGTGGCGCGGTCGCTGATGGTATAGGCCTGTGCCTGCACGGCGAAATTCAGGGTCGCCCCCATGCCCATGCCGGTTTCGAGGTACCAGCTATCGGTCTTGCTGTCCGGGGCCGCGCCGGTGGTCTGCCACAGGCGCCGCTCGGCCCGGTTGGTGCCGCTGTTGTCACCGCGCGAGGCGAAATTCGCACCGCTTCGCAAAATCCGCGACAGCGCGTCCGCCACTGAGCCGCTCGCGCCGAGGCCGGCCGGGTCCGAGGCCGGCCCGATCATGACAAAGTCATTATACATCAGGTCATGCCGGTCGGTGCCATAGCCGGCGGTAACGAAATCCACTTCCAGCTGGCGGGCATGCGCGATGACGATGTCGCCGTCACAGTTGCGCGCATTCTCCAGCGCCTGGCCGGTGCCGACAGCGACAACCCTGACCTCGGTGCCGCTGACCGCGGCATAGCGCGGCAGCAGATAGTCATAGAGCCCGGAATTGTCGGTCGAGGTGGTGGATTGCAGGATCAGTGATGTTTCTGCGAAGACGGGCATCCCACCAAAGACCGACAGGACAAGGACGATCATTGCCCGATGGTGCTGGCGTCGCACAACGCTGGTCACGAACCGTCGGACAAGGCGGAACCAGACACATGACACCATCGGTCTTCTCACTTTGTACATTCAACAACCGGGCACATTCAGCAACCGGGCACATTCAGCAACCGGGTGCTGTGCGGAGCCTACCCCGCCAGATGATCATGTAAAGTCGCAGATTGACGCGCCCTGTGACTGCCAACGGCGCTTTGGAGTGCCCTTCCAAGGTCTCTGAGGTCTCTGAGGTCTCTGAGGCTTCCGAGGTCTCCGCCGCCGTGGGTTGCGACACCTTGTCATTTGCCAGCACGGTTGCTTTCCTGTTGTGTCAAGTTCGATACCCCACGGCAAAGCGGCTTTCGCGATGACCTTCCCGAACTGGCACCAGCGTCCTGAAAAATTCGATCCCGACACTGCGGTCGCCGGCAGGCTCGATGGTGAGAGCTTTGTGCGGGTGGCGGACCAGTTCATCTCGCTTGCCAATCAGCGGAACAAGAAAATCGACGCCACCGAACTGCAGATGGTGATGCTGTTTGCCGCGGCCCGCTATGCCGCGCATGTCGGGAAGAATGTGCTCGAATCCCCTGACCAGGAAGCCTTCATCAAACATATGACGGCGCAGTATGCCGACATGCTGCGCGGGCATCTGGCGGACCCGAACGTCTGAGGAGAGAAACGGTGGGACAGCGGCCGACAGGCTGGACGGTGATCACCGGCGCGGTGCTGGCGCTCGGTGGTATGTTGCTGACTGTTGCAGCCGCCCATGCCGGTGACGCCGATCGCGGGCGCGAGGTTGCCGCGACTCACTGCACCCGCTGTCATGTGGTTGGTGACATCAATCCGTATGGCGGTATTGAATCAACACCGTCCTTCATCGGCATGAAGCGCCTTGCCGACTGGCAGCGCCGGTTTGAGGAGTTCTTCATCCTGCCGCCCCATCCGGCGCTGGTGCGGATCGAGGATGTCAGCGCCGCGCGGGACGAATCCCGTCCGGCCTTTGTGCAGGAAATCATTCTGACACTCGATGATGTCGAAGCCATTCTGGCGTTTGCCAAGACCCTTCCCGACCCGGCGCCCTAGGCGTGCCGGCATAGACCCACATGAATAACGGAGACAGACCCATGAGCACTGCATCACGCGACGATATGAGCGAATCCGAAATCGCGATGCGCAAATTCCTCAAGCAGCTTGGTGTGACAGCACATCAGGAGCTTGAGACCGCGCTGAAGGCCGCTGTTGCCGATGGCAAGGTCAAGGCTGGCGACAGCGTGCCAGTGAGCGCGACTGTCACCATCGGTTCGCTTGGCATATCCCATCAGGTCGATGCGGTACTTCAGGCGCCAGGTGACGATGACTGACATTGCCGAAGATGATGTGATCGCGGCGCTGCGCGGGGTCATCGACCCGTCGCAGGGCAAGTCGGTTGTCGATCTCGGCATGGTCAGCGCGATCCACATCAAACAAAGCAATATCAGCTTCGCGCTCGAGGTGCCGGCGCATCGTGGCCCGGCGATGGAGCCGGTGCGCAAGGCTGCCGAGACCGCGGTTCGCGCCATTGCCGGCGTCACCAGTGCGACTGTTGTCGTCACCGCGCATGCCGATGCGGCCGGCGCCCCTGCCGCTACCGGCAAGGCAGATGATGACGCTTCGGAAGACGGCATCATTGAAAAGGTTCATGACATCAAGATCCGCCGCTTTGTTGCGGTGGCGTCGGGAAAGGGTGGCGTCGGAAAATCCACGACCGCGGTCAATCTTGCAATCGCGCTTCGGCTTGAAGGGCTGCGTGTCGGGCTTCTCGACGCTGATGTCTATGGCCCGTCGCTGCCGCGCATGCTGGGGGTCAGTGGCCGGCCAGCAGCGGCTGGCGGTGATATGGTGCGTCCGCTGGAGAATTATGGCGTTCATCTGATGTCGATGGGGCTTCTGGTTCCTGATGACACGGCGATGATCTGGCGTGGTCCGATGGTGCAGTCGGCGCTGACGCAGATGCTGGACTCCGTCGCCTGGGGGACGCTTGACGTGATCGTCATCGACCTGCCACCTGGAACCGGAGACATCCAGATTTCGCTGGCGCAGCAGGTCAATCTGGCAGGTGCTGTCATTGTCTCGACGCCGCAGGACATCGCGCTTCTGGATGTGATCAAGGCCATCACCATGTTCGAGAAGGCCGAGGTTCCTGTTCTCGGCATGGTGCAGAACATGGCATACTGGGCCTGCCCCGATTGTGGCCGGACGGATCATATTTTTGGTAATGACGGTGCTGCTTCCGAGGCGGAACGTCGTGGCATCGAGCTTCTCGGCGAGATCCCGCTGTCGCTTGAGGTGCGGACCGGCGGCGATTCCGGAACGCCGGTGGTCGTGGCCAACCCACGCTCGCCGCAGGCAAAGACATATCGCAGCATCGCCCGGCGCCTGATGGAGGTGGCCGATCTGCGCCAGGAGGAAGAGTCATGAGCCTCTATTACGAGGATTTTCCGGCGGATGACGGTGAGGAGCCGCAACTGCCGCCATTGCTGACCCCGGTCAAGGTGCCGTCTGGTCAGAACGTGATGGCAAAGGCGATGGCTTCCGGTGCCACCGCCGAGGTTGGCACGGTGTTTTACAGCGAGGATACCGCGGTGACCGAGCTGGCGATCATTCTGGGGCCGGAAGTCCCGCTTCGCCAGGCTGGCCAGATGCTCTATGCGCTGATGATCGGTGTTGGCGACGCTATCGGTGCGCTGGCCCCGCCGGAGGTCGTGGTCACCTACCAGCTTCCCGGCTATGTGCTTCTCAACCGCGGCCGCGCCGGGGCTGTCTGGGTTGCCGCCGACCCGGCTGCCGGCCGCGAGGATGTGCCATCCTGGATGGTGGTCGGCGTGACCATCGACATGGCGGTGCGCACCGGCAGTGAAGAGGCGTGGCAGGATACCCATGGTCTGGAATATACCTCGCTCGCCGAAGAGGGGGCCGGGTTCATCTCGCGGACAAGGCTTGTGGAATCGATCTGCCGTCACTTCATGGCCTGGGTGAATCGCTGGCAGGATGACGGTTTCCGACCGCTGCATGATCTATGGGTGCAGCGTCTGCAGGCCGGCGGTGAGATGGTGCTTGCCGACGGCGCCACCGCCGACTGGGTCGGGCTGGACGAAGATGGCGCGGCGTTGATCAGGATCGATGGCCGGCCAGTGGGGCTGTTGCCAAGCGAATTTGACAGCGTCTGTGGACCGGCTGAGTTGGCCTCGCTTCGGGATAGGCCATGAATCTGGCACGCACCATCCGCTTCGACCCGTCGGACCTGAATGTGTTTCCGCTTGCCGCCGAGGAAGGCGAATGGGCGCTTGTCGGCACTTTCTGCTTTGCCGATGTCACGCCGGATGCGCTGACAGGTAAACTGCGGCAGGCCTTCAGCAACGGGTTTCTGGGCACCGCGTCATTCGGGTTTTCCACGCTGGTGAGTGTGGTCAGGGCGAAGCAATCCGATGTTGATCGCCTTACCGATGAAGTGGCGCGCGCGTTTGTCGAGCGTCTTGGCGCGCCGAGCCCGGAGGTGGCGCGCGCCGCCGCGGTCGAAGAGATCGGCTTCATGGCAGAGCTCTGTGCACAGCACAAGACTGGCACGCTGCTGACGATCCGGCGTGAACTTGGTGAGGCCGGCATTACCGAGAGTTTCCGCAGCCTGTCGAAACCGGAATCCTGCGCCGAGCAGAAAATCTGGACTGTGGTGGAGGAGGATGCCGTGATTTCGGCCGAAGACGGTGCTGGAGCGCCGGTGAAGGGGGTGTGAGATGACACAGGATTTCTGGCTGACGTCAGGCTGGCATCTGCTGCAACGCGATGTCGATGGGCATCTGGTGCCGACAAGCGATTTCATGACGGCCTATTTCGCCCGCGACGAGATTGCCCCGCAGGAGGGGTCCTGCGAAGCCGAGCTGGCGCTTCACGCGCGGCTGACCGCCGCGCCGTTCGCTGAGGTGACCGAGGCTGAACTTGACGCCATCCGTGATCGTGATCTTGTCGATAATTACCGCGCGGTTCTTGCATTTCGCGAATTCCTCGCGCATCACAGCACGCTGGAATCGGCCTATCTGGCAATTGTCCGCGGTGCTCCGGTGAACTTCCCGCCGCTGTTCCTCGAACAGATGACGCAGATCATCCTGCGCTCGATCCTGGATGGCGAGAGCGACACCTTGAAGATCCGAGCCGCCGAATGCCTGTTCCGGCAGCAGACGGTGACGCTTGATGACGGGCGCATCATGGTGGCCGACCACGCCACCGTGCAGCTTCAGGCCGGCATGGCGCGGATGCTCAAGGAAGGGGACAGCCCGGACGAAGTCAGCATCGATATCCTGGCCAGCGAAACAGCGGATGAATACTGGGCCCGGTCCGACATGTTCAACACCTCGGTCGATCTGGCCTATACCCAGCCGGCGCTGGACGGGCTGTGCCGGGTGATGGAAGGGTGGATCGCCCATTTCCTCGGGCTGACGACCCGCATCCAGCCGATGCGCAAGATCGCCGACGAGGCCTGGACCTGGCATGTCGGGCTGGACACGGTCTCCACCGCGATCTTCAACGATCTCTATCAGGGCGACGAGGTTCCCGAGGACAGGCTGCGCAAGATCCTGTGCCTGTTCAGCCTCGAGGCTGATGGCGGCTTCGTTCCGGAGATGGCCGGAAAGAAGGTCTATCTCGGGCTGGCCATGGACGAGGCGGGAAGCGTGCGGATGAAGCCGCAGAACCTGCTTGGCAATCTGCCGCTGGCGACGGTCTGAACCTGGTGATGGTCTGAACCGGGGCCCGACTGCCCAGCTGGCCGGCTGGCGAAGCGAGGTTTAGTTGAGATAGTCGTCGGTGGTGCGTGGCTTGCGCCGCTCGCCGACATCCATCAGCCTGTCATCCTTGGCAAACATCACCTCCACGCGGCAATCCTCGCACATCTTCAGCATGTCGATCTGCGTGCCCTCGGCGAACATGCTGTGCCCCGACAATTTGTCGATCACCCGCTCGATGGAGCGGGTGCTGCCGAACGGCTTGCCGCATCCGGTGCAGTGGAAAGGCGTATCCTCGATCACCAGCTCGGCATTCATCGCGCTGTCCGCCAGATTGAACTGCGGCACCAGGCTGATCACCTTTTCCGGGCAGGTGGCAACACAGATGCCACATTGCAGACAGGCATCCTCGCGGAACAAAAGCTGCGGGGCGTCAGGATTGTCCTGAAGCGCGCCGGCCGGGCAGGCCCCGACACAGGACAGACAGATGGTGCAGCTGTCGGTATCGATCTCGACCCGCCCATACGGTGCGCCGTCGGGAAGCGGTATTGCGACATCGCCGGTCTTCGCCGTCTTGGCAAGACCGCGCATTGCCAGCCGGGTGATGCCGCGCGGACTGCCGATCGGGCTGAACGGTGCCGGCTTTGGCGATGTTTTCGGCCGGTCACCGCGAAGGGCCGCGCCGACCTTGTCGGGATCGGCCTCGTCGATGACGAGGAAGCGGGCCGCGTCATCACCGCCGATGCCGGCCATCAGAGCGCGCGCCAGATCCAGCTGACGGGTGATCTGCTCAGCCTCGTCAGGCTTTGCCGGGTTGGTCAGAATAACCACCTGCTCGAAGCCCTGCGCGATGGCGGTAACCAACAGGTCGTGGCCGGCACGACCGACACTGTGAAGGGTCATGGCGAGCATGTCGGCAGGAAGCCCGCTACCGAAGCGTGCGATCATCTCGATCATCTCGCCGCCATAGCTCTCATCCGCCAGCAACAGACGCGGGGTCTTTCCGCCGGCCTCGAGATAATGGTCGATCAGCGATGACATTTGCTGGCCGAAAGTATCGGCGGCCGGCACCACGGTCTGCGCCGCACCGGACGGACAGACAGCGCCGCAATAGCCACAGCCGCCACAGATCGCCGGGTCAATCTCGACGGTATCGCCGATGCTGGTGATGGCACCTGCCGGGCACACATCAAGGCAGCGCGAACACCCCGAAAGGCTGTTGCGCGAGTGCGCGCACAGATCGGCGTCAAAGGACACATAGATGGGTTTTTCAAATTCGCCGATCATTTCCGCCGCCTCGGCGGCGAGTGCCTCCAACCTCACCTTGTCCTCGGCATCGGCGCGAAGGTAGCCGTCGCGCTTTTCCCAGCCGGTGAAGAGCGGCGTGCCACCGGTAATGTCGATGATCACATCGCATCCGGTCTCCACACCATCCTCCGGGTCTTCGAACGAGACAAAGCTCCGGCTGGTCGGGTGCGCCGGCGCAAAGCCGTCGACAACAAGGTCAAAAGCAGTGAAATGACCGCTCGCCGTGCGGATTGTGCCGCGCGTGACAAGCCCGCAATCGGCGCCCGCCATGATGTCGTCGCTGGCATTGGTGATCATCACTGTTACGCCGAGATCAGCCTTCAACGCAGACGCAAGCGTCATCGCTGATTCGACGCCGCTGCCGCGCGCGCCGTCAGCATAGATCAGGCAGCGCCCGCTCGAGACGAGTGTCAGGCTTCGCGCCGCCGGCGTTGTCTCGGTGGCGCTTTTCAGTAGCGCTGCGATCTTTGGCAGGGCGGCCGCGCCATCATCGCTCCACCCGGCGGATTCGCGGATGTTGACGAAATCGGGAACCGGACGGCCTTCATCCTCGGCGATGGCGGTAAAGATGGCAGTTTCCTGGGTGCAGGCAACGATTAGCGGGGTGTCCCCGGCGGCATCCAGTGCGGCCTCATACTGTTCGATCTCGCCGCGGCACAATGATGTCGCGACGCTGCATCCTTCGACGGCGCCACAGGCCTTGCCGAGTTTGCCGGCGTCAATTTCCATGCTGGATCCACAGTCGCAGACCAGCACCTCGCGACCTGACAATTTCATTCCAATCTCCTCAAGGCCCGTCTGCCATTAGCAGAAGCGCGATGTTTTGGCAGCTTTTCAGGCTTGTGATTTCACGCTTAGAATACCTGATCGTAGCAAATTCACACGGGCAAACATTCGCCTGGAGTGGGTTAAATGGTCACGGGTCCGCCTCCGCAGTGCGAGGCAACAACCCTGACCCGCTAGCAAGGGGGAAACCATGGCGCAAGGCGTCACACCGCAGGCCAAGCATGTGCTGTATGGTGTCAGGGTGATTGTCGAGAAGCAGCCGCTGGACAATGTCTGGCAGCCGTTCCGGTGGGCCATCAGCGATCTTCTGCCCTTGCGGCCCGAGAAAGGCGGCGGCGCGCCACCAATGAACAACACCCGGCTTCAGCGGCTTCGGGAACCGGGCGGCACGGCCACCGGCGACGACCTGTTCTTCGCCGATGCATGGCTCGATCTTCATCATGCCGAGGCTGAGGCCTATGCCGAGAATCTGGCATCGAGCGACCCGGCGATCTATCTGGTGCTCCGCCGCGGCGAAGATGAGGATGATGACGAGCTGGAGGTGAGCGAGGATGCGGACGCGCCCGACATGCATGTCGCCGAGCTGAGCCTGTCACCCTACAACATCCAGGATTACGAGGATTGCGGCGAGGATCAGGTGGAAAAGCTGCCGCTTGCCGGGCCGATCCACAGCTTCGTTGCCGCCTTTGTCGAGGCGCATTACCACCCCGAACCCTTCAAGAAGCGGGTGCGCGACCGTGCCAATATAGAAGCGCATGTCGGCGGGCGCGCCGATCCGCGGCTTCGGCGGCAATGATGAGGATCTGGAATGGTTGACGACGACGAAAGCCCGAGCCGCCTCTCCAGGTCCCTGTCGGCACGATTCCGCCGCAAGGAACAGGTGGCGCGCGGCGAACAGGTCGCCGAGACACGCGAGGAGGAAGAGGCCGCGCTGACCGTAGCCGACCAGCCTGTCGCAGCCGAATCCGACGAGGACGCGGCGCTTGATGATGATCAGCTTCTGGAAAAATACGGACTGGCCAATCCGGATGAGATCGAGGACGAGGCGGGGCTCGATGCGTTCATGGAGAGCGGGCTTCCGGACCGGTTGCGACAGATGGCCCTGCGCCGTATGTGGCGTCTGAACCCGCTGTTCCGGTTCGCCGATGAGATGGTGGAATATGGTGAGAACTATACCGATGCCGCCACGGTGATCGACGGCATGACCACCGCCTACCAGGTTGGCAAGGGCTATCTTCAGAAAACCCTCGACGCGGTCGAGAAGGCAGGAGAGGCCGACACCGGGA
>JAYOST010000011.1:0-2116 GCA_038139365.1 Alphaproteobacteria bacterium | reverse complement strand
CCGGGATCGCATCCGGGACCACATCCGGAACAGAGGCTGATGCCAAGGCCAAGGCCAAGGCTGATGCCGATGCTGATGCCGAGACCGAGACCGACGCAATGGGTGAAGCGGAGCCGCACGGCAAGGACGAGAACGGCATCGGAGACGGCACCGAAGACGGCACCGAAGACGGTGCCGAAGACGGGGGCGGCCAGACGGATGAGGACGGTTCGGTCACAACGTTACAAGCTCATGAAGGCGTCCACGACAACAAGGCCGCTGATCATGGCGGTGACACATCCGCGACATTGCAGGAAACCGTTGAAAAAACCAGGCCACGACCGCAACGCATGGCCTTTCGCCGGCCCGCTATATAGGCCGCTTGGCGGCACATTCTTCGTGCGTCAGTTCGCCACATGAAATAAATGTGCGTATTGGGTGCTGGTAATTGGCAAATTGAAATGTTCTGTTAGTGTAGTTATGCGTAATACACAAAATGAATGAAGCTCGCTGTACTCAAATGCGGGCGGTGTTGCGCGGGGGGTGTTGATAATGACGGCTGTTGCGACAGACGATCAGGGTTCGTTGGGCGAGGAAGACCGCCTGCGGGCCGACATGTATGATTTCCTTGCTGCCCTGCTGCGCGGGGAGCCTGGTGACGAGATCCTTGAGGTCGTATCGGGCCTTGAGGGAGACAGCAGTGCGATCGGGTCGGCGACCAGTGTCCTCGCGACCCTCGCCAAAAAACTTTCCAACGACGAAATCCGCGACGAGTATATGCGCCTTTTCATTGGTGTCGGGCGCGGTGAGATCCTTCCTTACGCATCCTACTATCTGACCGGTTTCCTGAACGACAAGCCGCTTGCCAAGCTTCGCAACGAGATGGCGGCGATGGGGGTCGAGCGCGCCGAAGGCGTGAAGGATCCGGAAGATCATATTGCCAGCCTGTTCGATATTATGGCCGGCATGATTCGTGGAACCTTTGCCGGGTCGTCGGACCTGCCTGCACAGGCAAAGTTTTTCAAAACGCATATCGAGCCGTGGGCGCCGCTTCTGATGCAGGACATCGAAGCCGCGAAGTCGGCAGTGTTTTACGCGCCGGTTGGCAGTATCGGCCGCGCGTTCATGAATATCGAAAGCGAGGCTTTCGATATGGGTGAGTCGGGATAGCGATTGGCTCCCGTCTCAAAGGAGGCAGGCCGCAGCCTTATGCGGCGTCATTTTGGAGGATGAAGAAATGACAAACAACAAGGAGAAGAAGGGCGTCGAAGATCGGCGTGACTTTCTCAAGAAAGCCGCCTTGTCGGTTGCTGCTGCCGGTACGGCAGTCGTGGCAAGCAAGACGGCTGGCGCTGATGAGGCGCTGGATACGGCTGGAAGCGGGTATCGGGTGACCGAGCACGTCAAGGCTTTCTACAAGTCCGCACGCTTCTAATCAGCATTTAACTGGAGGAGACAACAATGCTTAAAAAGAAGGGGTCAGGGGTAGCGAATCGCCCCCAGTCATCGTCTTTTTTCGGCAAGGTTGCTGACAAGGTCGTTGACCGTCGCGCATTCCTGCGTGGCTCTGGTCTCGCGATTGGTGGTCTGACCACTGCTGTCGCGCTGACTGGCACCAACGTCCGCCCGGCACAGGCTTCTGCCGCCGGCGGCGCCGCCGAAATCAAGAAAACCGTCTGTACCCACTGTTCTGTCGGCTGTACCGTGATGGCCGAAGTTCAGAATGGTGTCTGGACCGGGCAGGAGCCCGGCTGGGACAGCCCGATCAACCTTGGTGCGCATTGCGCCAAAGGTGCCTCTGTTCGCGAAACCGCCAGCGGTGAGCGTCGTCTGAAGTACCCGCTGAAGCTTGTCGGCGGCAAATGGACACGCATGAGCTGGGATGACGCGATCAACGAGATCGGCGACCAGATGCTCGCCATCCGCGAAAAGTCGGGGCCGGATTCGGTCTACTGGCTTGGCTCGGCGAAGCACAACAACGAACAGGCCTATCTGTTCCGTAAGCTTTACGCCTACTGGGGTTCCAACAATGGTGACCACCAGGCGCGTATCTGTCACTCGACCACGGTTGCCGGTGTTGCCAACACCTGGGGCTATGGCGCGATGACGAACTCGTACAACGATATTCACAATTCGC
>JAYOST010000010.1:23655-28728 GCA_038139365.1 Alphaproteobacteria bacterium | reverse complement strand
CCGCTTGTCTATCGCAACACCGCGCAGTGGTTCGTCTCGATGGAATCGCACGGGCTTCGTGACACGGCTGTCGCCGAGCTGGGCCGCACCGCTTTCTATCCTCCGGCCGGCCAGCGCCGCCTGACATCGATGATCGAGCAGCGCCCCGACTGGTGCCTGTCGCGCCAGCGTGCCTGGGGCGTGCCGATCACCGTTTTCGTCAACAAGGCCACTGGCGAGCCGCTTCGCGACCAGGCGGTGATCGACCGCGTTGTCGAGGCGATGCGCGAGGAGGGGGCGGATTGCTGGTTCTCCTCCGATGCCTCCCGCTTCCTCGGACCGGATTACAACGCTGATGATTATGAGCGGGTCACCGACATTCTGGATGTCTGGTTCGATTCAGGCTCGACACATTCCTTCGTCCTGGAACAGCGCCAGGACCTCGTCAGCCCGGCCGACCTGTATCTCGAAGGGTCCGACCAGCATCGCGGATGGTTCCATTCCTCGCTGCTGCAATCCTGCGCAACCCGTGGCCGCGCCCCTTACAAGGGGGTTCTGACCCATGGCTTTGTCCTCGACGAACAGGGCCGGAAGATGTCGAAGTCGCTCGGCAATGTCGTCACGCCGCAAAAGGTGATGGACCAGAACGGGGCCGATATCCTGCGCCTCTGGGTGGTCAGTTCCGACTATTACAACGACCTGCGGATTGGGCCGGAGATCATCAAGCGGACGACCGACAATTACCGCCGGTTCCGCAACACGCTGCGTTATCTTCTCGGCGCGCTTGACGGGTTTTCCGATGCGGAGAAGGTCGATCCTGCCGAGATGCCGGTGCTGGAGCGCTGGGTGCTTCACCGACTCGCCGAGATTGACGGCCGCATCCGTGAGATGACGGAAACCTATGATTTCCACGGCATCTTCACCGAGCTGCATACGCTGTGCAACAGCGATCTGTCCGCCTTTTATTTCGAAATCCGCAAGGACCGGCTCTATTGCGATGCCGCCGACTCTGTCGAGCGGCGCGCTTGCCGGACGGTGATGAACGAGGTGTTCGAAAGGCTGACCGCCTGGCTGGCGCCGATACTGGCATTTACCGCCGAGGAGGCGTGGCAGTCGCGCGTCGGTGATATCGAGAATTCTGTGCATCTGCGAAGCTATGATCCGATTCCGGATGGCTGGTTTGATGCCGGTCTTGGTGCGCGCTGGGCCAGAATCCGGCAGGTCCGTCAGGTGGTGACGACCGCGCTTGAGGCGGCGCGCAATGACGGTGCGATCGGCGCATCGCTGCAGGCAGCCCCGACGGTGCATCTGGATGCGGCTGGCGCGGCGCTGTTCGAAGGCGAGGATGCAGCGGCATTGTTCATCACTTCGGATGCCGGGATCAGCACAGACGCCGCACCCGACGGGGCGTTTGTTGTCGAAGGAATCGAGAATGTCGCTGTGGTCTTCGCGACGGCCGAAGGCGGGAAATGCGCGCGCTGCTGGAAGATCATGCCAGAGGTCGAGACCGAGGACGGGATCTGTCAGCGCTGTGAAGATGTGGTGAATGCAGCCGGCTGACGAACAGAGCCGGCCGCCAGGCCGTCGCCCGACGCTGTTTCTGGCGCCGGTTTTGGCGCTGTTTGTGCTGGTCGCGGATATGGTGACAAAGCAGGTCATGCTGGACTGGATCTTCGATCCGCCGCAGCGTGTGAAAGTTCTGCCGTTCCTTGATTTCGTGCCGGTCTGGAACCCTGGAATCAGCTTTGGGATGCTGGCGTCCGGTGGCATCATGGTGACCGTGATCCTGACCGGGCTTGCTTTTGCCGTTGCCGCCTGGTTGCTCTGGAAGGCGCCCGGCTTCCGGCCGATGGAACGGCTTGGCGCCGGGTTGATCGCCGGCGGGGCTGTCGGCAATGCCATTGACCGCATCCGCTTCGGCAAGGTGGTTGATTTTATCGATGTTTATGTTCAAACATGGCATTGGCCAGCGTTCAATATCGCGGATGCCGGCATAACCATAGGGGCGCTTCTCTGGATCGCCAGCCTCTTTCTCGAGCGAGAGACCGAAACACAATGACTTCGATAGCCACCTGTCACAAGTCCCGCGCCGCCGGTATGGCGCTGATGCTGGTCGCCGCCTTGGCGGTCAGCGGATGTTCGGATTTCCGCAAGGCGATCGGCGAGGAAAAATCGTCTCCGGACGAGTTCGAGGTGGTGGTGCGCCCGCCGCTGTCCCTGCCGCCAGGGTTCAAGGCCTCTTCGTCCGAACTGACACAGGCGGCGGTGCCAGCGGTGGCATCCGCACAAGGCGCGACGGACGCGCGCGCGGTGGCGGCGAGGGCGCTTGGCTCAGGCGAAGGGGCAATCCAGGGTGGTTACGAGACCCTGTTCGATTTCGCTTCGGTGCCTGACAATATCCGCGAGACGGTGGATGAAGAGACCTTCGGCATCCAGTTTGAGCGTCGCCTTCCGCTGCAGATGTTGTTTGGCGGCATGCCGGACATCGGCCCGGTCCTCGACCAGTTTGCCGAGGATCAGCGACTTCGCCAGAACCTGCGCGAAGGACGCTTCCCGACCGACGGCGGCACGCCGGCCATCGATGTGCAGACCGATGAGCCGCTGACCATCGGCGAGTAACAGCATGGCCGTGATCCGGCAGCTTCCCGACAGGCTGATCGACCAGATTGCCGCCGGGGAGGTCGTCGAGCGGCCGGCAAGTGCGCTGAAGGAAATCGTCGAGAACGCGCTCGACGCCGGGTCCAGCCATATTACCGTTTCATTGTCGCGCGGCGGCATGGACGCCATCATCGTCGGCGATGACGGGCATGGCATGTCGGCGGATGATCTGGCGCTGGCGGTCCGCCGCCATGCGACCTCGAAACTTCCCGACGGGCGGCTTGATGATATCCGCTTTCTCGGGTTTCGCGGCGAGGCACTGCCGTCAATCGGTGCTGTCTCCCGGCTCGAGATCACCTCGCGGCAGGCCGGTGCGGATGAGGGCTGGCAGATCCTTGTGGATGCGGGCGATGTCGGCGCGGTGCAGCCTGCGGCCATGGATCGTGGCACGCGCGTCGCGGTGCGCCAGCTGTTCAAGGCGGTGCCGGCGCGGCTGAAATTCCTGAAGACCGAGCGAACCGAGCAGGGACGCTGCCTTGATATCATCCGCAGGCTGGCGATGGCCTGGCCGCAGGTTGGCTTCACCCTGGAAAATGACGGGCGCGGCCTGTTGGACCTGCCGGCGTGTGGCGAGGGGGATGAGGGACGCGCACGCCGCCTGGCGGCGGTGATGGGGCGCACCTTCGCGGATGAGGCGGCGCGGATCGACGCCCGCCGTGATGACATCGCGCTTCGCGGCATGGTCAGCCTGCCGACGATGAACCGCCCGACACCCGCAAGCATCTACCTTTTCGTCAATGGCAGGCCGGTCCAGGACCGGTCGCTGATCGGCGCGATCCGCGCCGGCTATGGTGATACGCTGCCGCGTGGGCGGTACCCGATGGCGGCGCTGTTCCTGACGGTGCCGGTCGAATCGCTCGATGTGAATGTGCATCCGGCAAAAACAGAGGTGCGCTTTCGCGACGCTGCCGGTGTGCGTTCGCTTCTTGTCGGGGCGATCTCGGCACAGCTTCAGGATGACGGCATCCGCACCACAGGCGAGGGCGCACAGACAGCATCGCGGATGTTTGCCGGTGGGTCCGGCGGTGGCGGACAGCGCGGGTTTTCAGCCCCGCCGGCAGCGGCCTATGCCGCCCCGCCGCCGCATTGGCAGGCCCCGCTGACCCCGCCATCGCAGGCAGCACAGGCCGGTATGATGCCTGACCTGCCGCCTTCAGCACCGCCATCGGTGGCGGTGCCGGTCGATGACAGGGCTGTGGACACCATGCTTGGCGCGGCGCGGGCACAGCTTCACAAGACCTATATCGTTGCCGAGACAGGCGACGGCATCACCATCATTGATCAGCACGCGGCGCATGAAAGGCTGGTGATGGAGCGGATGAAAGCGGCGATGGAGGCTGGCGGCGTTGCCGTTCAGGCGCTGCTGATCCCGGATGTGGTCGATCTTCCCGCCGATCAGCGCGAGGCGATCCTGGCTGAGGCCGAGGTTCTGGCCGGCCTCGGGCTCGAAATTGAGGGGTTCGGCGAAGGCAGCATTCTGGTGCGCGGTGTGCCAGCATTGCTTGGCACGCCGGATGCGGCGCGGCTGGTGCGTGACATCGCCGAGGAACTTGTCGAACTTGGCGGCAGCCGTGCACTGGAAGCCCGGATTGGCCATGTGCTGGCGACGATCTCCTGCCATGGTTCGGTGCGTGCCGGCAGGCAGCTGAATGATGCCGAGATGAACGCGCTCCTGCGCGAGATGGAAGAAACCCCCAATTCCGGCCAGTGCAACCATGGCCGCCCCACCTGGGTGCGGCTGTCGCTGGCGGATGTCGAACGGCTGTTCGGCCGGCGCTAGCCCTTGCGGCGCAGGAAGTGAAGCCGCGCCCGGCCATAGGTGCGGTCGTCAAGCTGGCCCAGTCCGCTGCTGTTCAGCACATCCTCATCCAGCGCCTCACCACGTTCGGTCTCGATCACGACAAGTGCGTCCGGCGTCAACGCGTTGATCGAAATAAGGCGCGCCGCTGCCTCGATCCCGCCACTGGTCGCATAGGGGGCGTCGGCCAGCAACAGCCCGGCCGGGTCGCCGCGCCAGGCGGCAAGTGACAGCGCGTCGCCGGCAATCACCCGGCAGTCAGGGCCGCGTTTCAGCCGCGCGATGTTGGCCCGCAATGTGGCCAGCGCCGCCTGGTCGCGTTCGATGAAGCTGGCATGGGCGGCCCCGCGCGACAGCGCCTCCAGTCCCAGCGC
Organism: Alphaproteobacteria bacterium; assembly: GCA_038139365.1. Taxonomy (GTDB): domain Bacteria; phylum Pseudomonadota; class Alphaproteobacteria; order Puniceispirillales; family Puniceispirillaceae; genus UBA8309. Next base: position 23,919 of record JAYOST010000010.1, on the reverse strand, counting down.
CCCGGTGCCGGCAAAAGCGTCGATTACACAGGCATCCTTGATGACCTCGCCAAAGCGGCCGCCGGCAAGGACGTTGAAAAGCGATTCCCGCACCCGGTCAGCCGTCGGGCGGGTATCAGCGCCCGCTGGTTCGACCAGTTTTGTGCCGCGGTGACGTCCGGCGATGATTCGCATGTGATGCTGCCCCTGAGGAAGGTTTGCGGGATGTGGGCCGGCCGGCTGATGGTTTGCCGCCGCGCCTCTTGCCTGGCGGCTGGCCTTTTG
>JAYOST010000010.1:0-23555 GCA_038139365.1 Alphaproteobacteria bacterium | reverse complement strand
GGTCTCGGCTGCTTCCTTGACTTCGCGGTGCCTGTCGGAGGATCTGCCGGCGTCAGGCCAAGCTGGTCTGCGAGAATGCGTGGCTTCACCTGCTCCACATCGCCTTGCTCCAGATCGCCGAGCTGAAAAGGGCCGTAGGAGACCCGGATCAGCCGGCTGACCTGATGGCCAAGATGCTCCATGATCCGGCGCACCTCGCGGTTCTTGCCTTCGCGTATGGCGATGCTGAGCCAGGCGTTGCTTGCCATCTGCCGGTCGAGGCGCGCGTCGATCTCGCCATAGCGAATGCCGTCGATGGTGATGCCGCCGACTAGCGATGCCAGTGCCTCGGGATCAACCTGGCCCTGCACGCGCACCCGGTATTTCCGTGACCATCCGGTGCTTGGCAACTCCAGGTGGCGCGCCAGGTCGCCATCATTGGTCAGCAGCAGAAGCCCCTCGGAATCCATGTCGAGGCGACCGACTGTCAGTACCCGTGGCAGGTTTGACGGCAGATGATCGAAGATGGTCTGGCGGTCCTTCTCGTCTCGCGCGCTGACCACAAGTCCGCGTGGTTTGTAATAGCGCCACAGCATCGCCGGTTCGCGCGCCGGAAGAGGCTTGCCATCGACTGTGATGATGTCGCTCGAGGTGACATTGAGTGCCGGACTCGCGATCACTTCGCCATTCACCGTGACACGGCCATCCACGATGCGGGCCTCGGCTTCGCGGCGCGAACAGATTCCGGCGCGCGCGATATGTTTGGCGATGCGCTCTGGCGCGTCGGACGCACCAAGGGAGAAGGCTTGCTTGTCTGTCATGCTGCCGGTGTTACCCGCAAAAGCGGCGGCTTGCAATTCATCACTTTGCCGGCAGGCCCCGCCTGTGCCAAAACCAAGGGCATGAGCATAAAGCCGGACATCACCGATATGATGGCGCGTCTCCTTGAAGAGGCCGCCGCCGCCGCCGCCGCCGGAGAGGTGCCTGTGGCCGCTGCTGTTACCGATGATGATGGTGTTGTCATTGCGCTGGCGCAGAACCGCATGCGACGGGATGCCAACAGCCTGCATCATGCCGAAATGCTGGCACTCCGCGAAGCGATGGCGGCGCGTGGCGATGAACGTCTTGACGGGTGCGATCTGTGGGTAACGCTGGAGCCCTGCACCATGTGCGCTGGCGCCATTTCACATGCCCGCATCCGTCGTCTCTATTTCGCCGCCAGTGACCCGAAGGCCGGTGCGGTGGAATCCGGCGTTCGGTTCTTCGACAGTCCGGCCTGCCATCATCGCCCCGACGTCTATGGCGGGTTGTCTGCGACGGCGGCAGCGGACCAGCTGAAAGCCTTTTTCGCGGCGCGGCGCTGACTGCCACACGTCAGCTGGCGGCGATGTCGGTGCGGCAGAATCCCTGTGGCCAGTCGATGGCCCTGATCGCATCATAGGATGCGGCCCGTGCCGCCGCCACATCCGCGCCAAGGCCGGTGACGGCAAGCACCCGGCCACCATTGGCCCGCAACGTGCCGTCAGTATCGATGGTCGTGCCGGCGTGGAACAGGATCACATCCTTGCCCTCCACCGCCTCGGTGCCGCCGATGACACTCCCCTTTTCATAGGCACCTGGATAGCCCTCGGCAGCCATGACCACGGTCACGGCACTGCGGTCATCCCAGCGCAGCGAGACGTGGCCGAGGGTGCCCTCGACCGTGGCCAGCATCGCCGCCACAAGGTCGGAACGCAGGCGCGGCAGGATCACCTGGGCCTCGGGATCGCCAAGCCGGCAGTTGAACTCGATCACCTGCGGGCCGTCCTCGGTCAGCATCAGCCCGACATAGAGGATCCCGCGATAGGGGGTGCCGTCATCGGCCATGCCGCGGGCCAGTGGCAGCACCATTTCTTCCATCACCTGGTCGCGGAGCTCATTGCTCAGCCGCGGGGCGGGTGAAACCGCGCCCATGCCACCGGTATTCGGTCCCTTGTCACCGTCATAGGCGCGCTTGTGGTCCTGTGCGCTTCCCATGAACAACGCATTGGGCCCGTCGATCAGCGCGAAGAGCGAGGCTTCAGGGCCGCTGATCCGTTCCTCGACAAGAACCGTCGCGCCGGCATCGCCAAAGCGGCCGGCCAGCATCTCGCCAGCAGCTGCCTTTGCCTCGTCGGCAGTGTCGGCCACCACCACGCCCTTGCCGGCGGCAAGCCCGTCAGCCTTGATCACGCAGGCCCCGCCAGCGGCGTGAATGGCGGCCTCGGCAGCGGCCATATCCGTGCAGACATGGAAGCCGGGCTGGCGAATGCCGAACCTGGCGCAGACCTCGCGGGCAAAACCCTTCGAGCCTTCCAGCTGCGCCGCTGCCTGGCGCGGCCCGAAGACAACATGGCCGGCGGCTTCCATCCGGTCGACCAGTCCGGCGACAAGCGGGGCTTCTGGGCCGACCACGACAAGGTCCGGAGCCTCGGTTGCGGCAAGCGCCATCAGCCCGTCAAGATCATCAATGGCGACATCGACACAGCGGCCAAGGCCGGCCATGGCGTCACTGCCCGGCGCGATGACCAGTTCCTCGGTCAGGGCGGAGGCGGCAATCGACCAGGCAAGCGCATGTTCGCGGCCACCACTGCCAATCAGGAGTATTTTCATTATTTCGGTCCTCGGGGAAACTAAACGAAATTCGGTTTTTGAAATCCGTCTTTTGAAATCTGTTTTCAGAACGCGTGGCCATCAGATCACGACGGAACGGGGAAAGCCGGTTGCCCCGCCCGCAATATGGCATAAGAATGGAGGGCCGAGAAAGAGGTCCCGCCCATGTCATCCGATTTTCCGCCGATCGAGTCCGCCCCGACTGAGCAAGCGTCTGTTGAGGCAGGTTCGAATGCGCCGCCTTTTCTCAGCGTTACCGAACTGTCGCAGCTTCTCAAGCGGACTGTGGAAAGCAATTTTGACTTCGTGCGCGTCCGCGCAGAAATCTCGCGCCCGACACGTGCCACTTCCGGACATCTTTATTTCACCCTGAAGGATGACCGCAACACCCTCGACGGCGTCTGCTGGAAGACCGTGGCAGGGTCGCTAGGGGTGCAACCCGAAGAGGGGCTCGAGGTCGTCGTCACCGGCAAGTTGACTATTTATGGTGGGCGCTCGAAATACCAGATTGTCGTCTCGACCATGGAGATGGCCGGTGAAGGGGCGATGCTGAAACAGCTCGAGGAGCGGCGGCGGCGATTGGCTGCCGAGGGCCTTTTCGATGCCGACAGGAAGTTGCCGATTCCGCCAATGCCGGCGGTCATCGGGGTCGTGACCAGCCCGACGGGTGCGGTGATCCGCGATATTCTGCACCGGCTGACCGACAGATTCGGCGTGCGGGTGTTGTTGTGGGGAACCCTGGTCCAGGGTCAGGATGCCGCCGCCCAGGTGGCACGCGCGGTGCGTGGTTTTGATGCGATGCCGGCGGATGGACCGCTGCCGCGTCCTGACCTTCTGATCGTGGCGCGTGGCGGCGGGTCGCTTGAGGACCTGTGGGCCTTCAACGAGGAAGAGGTGGTGCGGGCGGTTGCTGATTGCCGCATTCCTGTAATCTCGGCCATTGGTCATGAAACCGATACAACGCTGATCGATTTCGCTGCTGACCGGCGCGCGCCGACACCGACCGCCGCTGCCGAAATGGCGGTGCCTGTGCGGGCTGAGCTTCTGGCCAGAACCGGCGAGATGGAAACGCGGCTGTATCGTGCCGTGACACAACGTCTGGAGCGTGCAACGCAGGCGGTGCGCATGGCTGAACGCGGCCTTCTGAACCCGGCGGAGATGGTCGAGCGGCGCGCACAGGCCGTTGATCTGGCCGCTGCCGGTCTTGATCGCGGCATCGACAGACGCCTGTCGGAGGCAGCGCTTCGTTTGTCGAACAGTGGTGCGCGGCTTCGCCCGCCGGAAACAAGGCTTGCTGAAGTCGGTGCCTCGCTTGCCAGTCTTGGTGGCCGTCTGGCGCAGGTGATCGATCACCAGTTCAGCCTGCGGCGCGCGGCACTCGACCAGGCATCGCGGCTTCTCGATGCCAATTCATTCGAACGGGTTCTTGATCGCGGCTTCGCGCTTGTCACTGCGGCGGATGGCCGGCCGGTGAAGCGCGCGGCAGAGGCTGATGCTGGCAGTGATGTGACGATTCGCTTTGCCGATGCCGCCCGCACCGCGCGTCTTGACCCTGAAGGAAAGCCGGAAAAACCCGCCAGACCAAAAACATCGACAGGCACGAAATCCTCGCCTGATCGGCAGGACAGCCTGTTCTAGGTGATTATCCTGCGCCGGGCATGTTCTTGCCCCAGCGGCGGTGTGGCCAGAACCACTGGTCAGGGGTGGCTCTGATCCAGCTCTCGATCTCCTGATTGATTTCGGTGGCCACTGCCAGCACCGTGGCGTCATCATCCCGATCTGGAAGGTCGATCGGCGGCGAAATGCTGACGCGGAAGCGGCTCCCTCCCACCCGTTCGGTGCGCATATACATCAGCGGCACCTGTTTGCGGATGGCAAGTTTGACATGGCTGATCGAGGTCTGTGCCGGATGCCCGAAGAATGGCACGGCCATGCCCTCACGAAGCTGCTGATCGACCAGAAGGCACATCACCTGGCCCTTGCGAAGGGCGCTGACCATGCCAAGCGCCGCTTCCCGCCCCTTGCGGAAAATATCGCCGCCATAATTCGCCTGACGCCGTTCCAGCAGACCGGCTAGAAGCTGGTTGTTCAACGGCCGGTAGATCGCCGCCACCTTGTGCCCGCATTCCAGCGCCGCATAGGGGCCAAGTTCCCAGTTGCCGAGATGCGCGCCGATCAGGATCGCCCCGCCTTTGAGGCGGCGGAGGTGCTCCTGCCCGTGAAACTCGATCCTGCCACGCCGCACCATCAGGTGAACATGTGGAAATTCACCGATGACCCGCCCGAAATTCCGCCACATGCCCGACAGCACCCGGCGCTGTTCAGGTGGGGACAATTCCGGCATCGCCAGAACAAGGTTGCGGCGGGCCCGGGTCTGCCATGGTGTCAGCGGCCCGATCAGCCCGAACAATCCGCCCATGATGGCACTGGCCAGGCTGACCGGCAGTAGCCGCGCGAATATGAACAGGCCCAGCACCAGCGCCGCCTCAAATGGCCAGATCAGCGTCCGCCGTGCCCAGCGAAGCAGGATCTTGCCGACAGGATCAGCCATGCTGCGCCTCGGTCATCCTGTTGATGGCCGTCACGACCCGCGCCAGAAGGTCGTCGGCGCGGTCGATCTCCAAACTGACCGGAAGCATCGCCACCCGCGCCCGCCACTCAGGCGGCAACCGCATCCAGTCTTTTTGTGTGGTGATCATCTCCGCGCCATGACGCTGCGCGTCTTCCAGAATTTGCATCAGATCATGCTGCGAATAGGGGTGGTGGTCGGCAAAGGATAGTTTCTTGACGACATGCCCGCCGGCGGCCTCAAGGCTGGCAAAGAACCGCTTTGGCCGACCGATACCGGCAAAAGCCATAAGCGGCGCGCCCTCCAGATCCTCGATCACGCTCCTCTCGGGATGAAGCCGCGCGGTGAATTGTTCGATAGTGTCCGGCATCATCGCGGCAAGCCCGGTCTCGTCCGCACCATTGATCACCGCCAGGTCAAGCTGTGCCAGGCCTGAAGGCAGCCGGTCGCGCAACGGGCCGGCCGGCATCAGCCAGCCATTGCCAACGCCACTGCCGCCGTCAAAGACGCCGATCTTCAGATCGTGGAGCAGATACGGATTCTGCATGCCGTCATCCATGATGATCACGTCATGCCCGCCACGCTCGGCGATCACCCGCGCGCCGCGCGCGCGGTCGCGGGCGATCATCACATCGCGTCCGTCGGCCAGCATCAGGGGTTCGTCGCCGCAGATGCCGGCATCATGCTCGGCCGGATCGACCCATAGTGGGCCGGTGGCGCTGCCCCCGTAGCCACGTGACAGGATTGCGGGATTCAGGCCGTGCTCGGCAAGCCGATCGAACAACCAGGCGACAAGCGGTGTCTTGCCGACGCCGCCAGCTGTGAGATTGCCGACACAGATCACTGGGACCGGCGCGCGATAGGGGCTGGCCATGGTCTTGCGAAGCGTGCCGGCGAGCCACCACGGCAGCGTCAGGGGAAGAAGTGCGATGGCGGCGGGCCCGCGGTGGCTCCAGAATTCAGGGGTCTTTATCATGGCGTCGCGGTGCTGCCTCCTATCAGGTTGAGGCACAAGCTTGCCGCGTTTGCCGGACGCTTTCCAGTCCTGGCGGCATATGCGCGTCCGGCAGCATCGATTTTCGCCAGCCGGTCCGGCGCGGTGGCAAGGGTTGCCGCGGTGCTGGCGAGGCTTTCCGCATCGGTGATTTCGCTGACCACCCCGGCGGCGGTCAGTGCTTCGAATTCGGCACTGTTCTTGAACACATGCGGGCCGGTCAGGATGGCGCGTCCCAGTGCCGCCGGTTCCGCCGGATTGTGCCCGCCAAGCGGGACCAGCGAGCCGCCGAGAAAGACAATGTCGGCAGCGGTGAACAGGCTGTCCATCTCGCCGAGCGTGTCGGCTATATAGAAGCTGTCACCAGGCGTTCCCAGCTCGCCCGTGCCGCGCTGGCCGGCCGCGTGGCCGGAAGCCTTGCAAAGGGTCCTGATGCCGGACCCGCGCTCAGGGTGCCGTGGAGCGATGATGGTGAACCAACCCTCGCCAAGTCTTTCCGCGGCCGCGATTACGACCTCGTCCTCGCCAGCGTGGGTGGAGGCGGCCAGCAGGATCTTGCGATCTCCGGCGGTGTCGCGAAGCATCGCCACAAGCTTGTCATCTGGCGCAGAGGCAGCCGCGGGAAGCTTCAACGAGCCGCCAATCTGGACAAGGTCGGCCTTTGCCCCGAGAGCGATCAGCCTGTCCGCCTGCAGCTGATCGACAGTCAGGACAAGGTCCGCCGCGCCGAACAGCGCGTGTGCCATGCGTGGCTGGCGCCGCCATCTTGCTGCCGCCCGGTCCGAAAGTTGCGCGGAAACAAAGGCCACCGGTATTTTGGCCTGTGACGTCATTGTGACAAGATTTGGCCAGAAGTCTGATTCCAGAAAGACCGCAAGGCGGGGGCGAAGCCGGTGAAGGAAAGCCGCCACCATGTCCGGGTGGTCGAGGGGCTGGTAAAGATGCGTGACGCCAAGTGACGGGGCGAGGGCGGCGACCCGCGCGGATGCTGTCACCGTATTTGTGGTTATCAGGATCGGGGCTGTCTCGCCCGCGTTTCGCATTGCCTCGACCAGAGCGATGCCCGCAACCGTCTCGCCGACGCTGACAGCATGGATCCAGATCGGCGAGTCTGGCAGGTCGCCACGGTGGGTATAACGCCCGAAGCGCTCGTCAAGTCGGGTTGCCTCTTCCTTGCCAGCACGGGCGCGGCGCGCCAGCACCAGCGGCAGAATCGGCCGGCTCAGCCGCCAGAGCAGGTTGTAACGAGTGGGCAGTGCCATCAGCTTGCGGCCCCGCTGAGCTGGTCAGCCCTTGCGGTGACGTCATTCATCGCCTGTTGCAGTGCCTCGCGATGGGACTCGAGCACATCGCGATCACGCGAGGGTGGCGGCGCGATCGGATCGCCGATGACGAAAACGCCGCGCGACAGCGGCTTCGGGATCATCATGCCGTCCCAACCCGGGGCGCGCCAGCAGCGGTCCACCGACCAGGCCACCGGAATGATCGGCTTGCCAGCCATCTGCGCCAGTGCCACCGGACCGACGGCAGCGATGCGCGCAGGACCGCGCGGCCCGTCCGGCGTGACCGCAGCAACCCGCCGCTGGTCGAGTATCCTCTTCATGCCGCGAAGGCCGGACAGGGCGTTGCGGTTGGAGCTTCCCCAGACCGTGCGCACCCCGAGATGGTTAACTGTATGTGCCAGCATGCGGCCATCTGGATGCGGCGACTGCAGGGCCGTCATCGCGTGCCGCCGCGGCCACAGCCAGGGCATGGCCAGGATGCGTTCATGCCAGAAGACCAGAACAAATCCGTCATGCGCCGCCAGCATCCTGCGAAATCCGTCCTTGTTCTGCGTGCGCCAGCGTACCGACAGCATCAGCAGGGCGACCATGGTGGCGGCAACCCAGCTCAGGCAAAACAGGCCGATCTTCGTTCTTATCAATTGCTTCAGCATCTTGTGTCGGGTTCGCGGGGCGACGGTTGCCCGGCCGCGTCAGTGTCTGTGATGGCGGGGATCATTATGGATCAGCTGGCACCCTTAGGCGGCACCGACCGGCATAATGCCAGGACCTGATTACGGTTTCCCCAAGCCTGTCTTGAAGGTATAACCGCCATGCCGGTACCCGTCCAGTTGCCAGCGCTCATGTGCTAGCGTGTAGGCGCCAGCATTCGAGGTTGTCGGGCGGATGGCGAAAGGTCTGCCGTCACAGATTATTTTGAAACCACAGCAAGGCAGTCGCTTATGGCCCGTCCAACCAGGCTTCTTCCCGTCCATGGCCCGCGTCAGCGGTTGCTGGTTGTTCAGCCGCTTGTCGGCATTGGCGACATGGTCTGGCACAAGCCCTGGATCGATCATCTGGCGGCGCATTTTGACGTCATACTGGCGGCAAAGCCGACGGCCAAATCAAAGATTCTTTTCCATGGCACCGACGGCATTGTCGAATGGCTGGACATCGACCGCTCGCTTCGTGGTCGGCGCGGGCGGCATGATGGCTTTGCTGGGCTGGTCCGTCTTGCCGCCGATTTCCGCGCGGCACAGGCGGATCAGGTTTTGATCATGCATCACAGCGGCACCTATGCGGTGGCGGCGCGGCTTGCCGGCATTCCGGTGCGCTGGGGTTATGGTATCGGTGGCAGCGGTCGATGGCTGAATGCCGGCAGCTTTCTTGGTGATGATGCCCGCAATGAACGGCCGACGAAGAAGCTTGGCAGGTTCGCCATGGCAAACGGGTTTGGCCTTGATCCGCCGGTCTGGACCATGTCAGCAAGCCAGACGGCATGGGACAGGGCGCGCGCCTGGTGCGCCGAGCATGATATTTCCGTTGATCGGCACTACGCTCCTGAAGGCCGCAATATGGTTATTTTCGGTGTCGGGGCGATGGATCTCGAACGGCAATGGCCACCGGCTTGTTTCGCGCAGCTTGCCGCCGGCCTTCACGCTATCGCCCCTGATCTGAAAATCCTGCTCATGGGCGCACCCTCCGAGATGCCCATCATCGAGGCAGTCCTTGCCGATCCGGCGGCGCCGGCGGGCTTGATCGCAAACGTAACGCCACTGGACGAGGCGGTCGCGCTGCTGACATCTGCACGCGCCTATGTCGGCAACGATACCAGCCTGTTGAACATCGCCGCCGCCTGTGGCCGACCCGCCATCGGCATTTTTGCGCAATCAGAACCGTTGGACTATAGTGACAACATCATCCCGGTGGCATTGCCGGACGGCAGGTTTGGCGAGGCTGGGGCGATCAGACGGATTTCGGCGGCGCAGGCCCTCGATGTGGTGGTGGCGGTGCTGGAAGCCAAAGACGTTTCGTCGGACCAGTGAAGAGTGCCCAGCGTGATGACAAAGCGTAGTGACACAGCCTGATGTCACAGATTCGATGACAGGACCCTGTTCTTGACCTCCTCCTCCTCAGAGTCAGATACACCTCTGCCAGATACACCTCTGCCAGGTGCGGCCCAGCCAGGTGTGGCCCAGCATGGCAACGGTGCTCGTGAGATCCTGCGTCGTCTGTGGACAGGGTGGGTGCGCCGTTATCTTGGCAGGCTGATGCTGGCGTTCGGGCTGATGGCGATTGTCGCCGCCTCGGCCTCGGCCTATCCATTGCTGACCCGTTACATCTTCAACGCGCTGGCCGACGGTCGCGCCTCAGAAATGATCTGGATCGCACCGCCGGCCATCATCATCCTGGCGCTGGTCAAGGGCGTGGCACTGTTCGCACAGACGGTACAGGTAAATGCGCTGGCGCTTCGTGTGACGACCGATCTGCAAAAGGACATGGCACGCACCCTGATCGAGGCCGATCTTGCGGTGCTGTCGCGTGAACCTGCCGGTGCCTTCATGTCGCGGATCATGAATGACCTCAATCTGGTGCGCGAGGCGGCGGTGCGGCTTGCCAACAATCTTGTCCGCGATCTGCTGACGGTGATTGTGCTTGTCGGTGCGATGCTCTGGCTTGACTGGCTGATGGCGTTGATTGTGCTGCTGGTCTATCCGCTAGCGATGCAGCCGATTGTCCGCATCGGCGCGCGGCAGCGCAAAGCCTCTGGTAATTTGCAGGAACATATGGAAGACGTGACCTCGCTTCTGGCGGAAACGCTTCAGGGCGCGCGCATGGTCAAGGCCTACCAGATGGAGGCGGCGGAGAGCGACCGCACGCGCCGTGCCTTTGACGGGCTGTATGCGCGTCTGGTTGCGCTGCTCACCGGGCGTGCCAAGATCGACCCGATCCTCGAGGTTGTTGGCGGGATTGCTGTTGGCGGGGTGATCGCGCTGGCTGGCTGGCGGGTGGCGAACGGGCTGTTGCAGGTTGGTGATGTCATCGCCTTCATCACAACGCTGATCCTGCTGGTGCAGCCGGTGCGGGGTATTGGCACGCTGAACGCGGTGACGCAGGAGGCTGTCGCCGCTGCCGAGCGGGTGCTGTCACTTCTCGACAGGCCGCGCCGGATCAGCGATGCGGCTGATGCCAAAGACCTTGCCGAAGTGCGCGGAAAGATTGATTTTGAGGCTGTCAGCTTTGTCTATGATACCGCCGCCGGGGATGGTCCGCCGGCGCTAGGCGGGGTCGATTTCTCCGCTGCACCGGGCCAGACCATCGCCCTTGTCGGTCCGAGCGGCGCCGGCAAGAGCACGGTGATCAATCTGCTGCCGCGCTTTTTTGACCGCACTGGCGGGCAGATCCGTATCGATGGTGAGGACATCGCGTCGGTGACCCTTGACAGCCTTCGCCGCAACATTGCGCTGGTCAGCCAGGACGCCATCCTTTTCGACGACACCATCGCGGCGAATATCGGTTTCGGTCGCCCGGGGGCAGGGCGTGACGAGATCGAAGCGGCGGCGCGCGCCGCGGCGGCGCATGATTTCATCATGACGCTGGAGGGTGGCTATGATGCCCGGGTCGGGGCCATGGGCAACCGGCTGTCGGGTGGGCAGCGCCAGCGCATCTCGATCGCCAGGGCGATGCTGAAGGATGCGCCGATCCTGCTTCTCGACGAGGCGACGGCCGCCCTCGACGCGGCAGCCGAACAGCAGGTTCAGAAGGCGCTGGCGGTGCTTCAGAAAGGGCGTACGACACTGGTCGTTGCGCATCGGCTGTCGACAATCCGCGATGCCGACATGATCCTCGTCATGGAAGATGGCCGCATCGCCGAGCGGGGCACCCATGATGCGCTGATCGCCGCCGATGGTCTCTATGCGAAATTATGCAGGCTGCAATCGCTGGAAGGCTAGTGGTGTCTACTCGCGATGCAGGATGCTGTCCGTCAGGCGGACGGCCCAGCCTGCTGCCTGGAAATTGCGGGTGATTTCGTCCGGGTCATAGACATGATCGACCCAGTCATAGAAATCCATCCCCTGATCCTCATAGGGAAAATAGGCCTTGAAAAAGGCGTCGAGGAGACCGGTCTTCGCCTGTTTCACATGGCCATATTTCCACGCCAGCTGCGCCGCTGCCTCGCGTGCCGGACGCTCTTCCACCACCAGAAGATAAAGCGCCGACATCAGCCCGGCCCGATCCGCCCCGGACTTGCAATGCATCAGCGCTGGAAGCTCGGCCTCGGCGAACAACTCGCGGGCGGCGTGAAGCATCGCCTTGTCGGGGGCGGCGCGTGACCGCGCGGTGAAATCAAGAAGGGTGATCCCGGCCTTGGCACAGGCCTCGGCCTCAAGCTGCCAGCCGCCATCCCCGCGTGGACCGCGAAGATTGATGATTGTCCGGATTCCCTGATCAGCCGCGGCGCGCACCCGCGATGGTCCCGGCTGGTTCGAGCGGAACATTCCCGGGGCCACCTGATGATGATTGTGCCACCAGATTCGCAGGAACCCATGATCCTTGAAGATCAGTTCCATCCAGTCGCGCAGGCCGCGGCGCGGGCCGGTCGGCGCGACAAAACTCATGATCCGGCCACCATCATGCCCTCGATGCGAAGCGAAGGAGCAGCGGTGCTGCGCCGCATATCGATATCATTGGCGCGGGTGACCGCCTTGAACATATCCTTCAGATTGCCGGCGATGGTGGCCTCGGAAACCGGGTGTGTCACCTTGCCGTTGCTGATCCAGAAGCCACCGGCACCGCGGCTGTAATCGCCGGTGATCATATCAACCGAACTTCCCATCATCTCGGTCACCAGGAAGCCTTCCTCGATATCGGCGATCAGCTCGTCAAAGCTGATCTCGCCATTTTCGAGATAGAAATTACTGCTTCCGGGGGCCGGTGCGCTTCCCATGCCGCGGGCGGCCTGGCCGGTCGGGGTCAGCCCGAGCTTGGTCGCCGAGGCAATATCAAGGAACCAGCCCTGCAACACCCCGTCCTCGACCATGGCGCGGCGCTGCACCGGCAGACCCTCGCCGTCGAAAAGGCGTGACGCCATGCCGCGTGGGCGCAGCGGATCGTCGATAAAGGTCATCCCCGGGCTGGTCACCTGCTCGCCCATGCTGTCTTTGAGGAAGCTGGTGCCACGGGCGATGGCCGCGCCGTTGATGGCACCGGCCATGGTGCCGACAAGCGATCCGGCCACCCGCTGGTGATAGACCACCGGAAACTGGCCGGTCGCAGGCTTGCGCGGGCCAAGGCGTGACAGGGTGCGTTCGGCGGCGCTGGCGCCGACTTGTTCAGGCGGGTCCAGATCTTCGCCGAACACCGCTGCGGTGTAGTCATAGTCCCGCTCCATCGCGCCATCCCTTTCGGCGATGACGACGGCGGAAATGCCCTGGGAAGACCGGCGATAATCAGCGGAGAATCCGTTGCTCGTGGCAATCATCACATGGGTGACGCCATGGCTTGCCGAGCCGCCTTCGGAATTGGTGATGCCGTCGACCGAGAGGGCCGCATCCTCGGCCGCCAGCGCGTTTTCGGTCAGTGTTTCTGTGCTCGGGACAATATCGTCATAGATCTCGATCTGCGGAATGTCCCGGGCGATCTCGTCTGCCGATGCCAGCCGCACATAGGGGTCTTCCGGGGCCACCTTGGCCATAGCCACGGCGCGTTCGGCCAGCACCCTGATGTTTTCTGAATCCAGCTGGCTGGTGGAGACCGAGGCGTTGCGCTTGCCGACAAAGACGCGCAGCGCGGCGTTCACCTCTTCGGCGCGCTCGCTTGCCTCGACCTTGCCGAGGCGGACGGAAACGGAACTTCCTTCGCTCCGCGCGACACCGGCATCGGCACCATTCGCGCCTGCCGCCATTGCAGCGTCGAGAAGTTCGGAAATAAGATGTTCTTCTAGCTTGCTCATGATGCCTTCCAGATAAAGGGTCGCCTACAGCGTTTCAACCACCGGACTGGTCCTCTTATAACCATCCTTGCATGGGGCGGCCATTGCGTTTATCACACCGCGATGACCTACCGCATTTTCATCGATGGCGCGGCCGGCACGACCGGTCTGCAAGTGCACGGGCGTCTTGACGCGCATCCGTCTGTCACAGCTGTGACACTTGATGATGCCCAGCGCAAGGATGTGGCCGCGCGGCGCGACATGATGGCGGCGTGTGACCTGACCATCCTGTGCCTTCCTGATGACGCGGCGCGCGATTCCGCCGCGCTGGCGGCCGGCATCGGCGCGCGGGTGATTGACGCCTCCTCGGCGCACCGCACCGCTCCTGGATGGGATTTTGGTTTCGCCGAATTGTATTCGGGCGCGCGTGAGGCGATCGCCGCCTCGCCGCGGATCAGCAATCCGGGATGCTATCCGACCGGGTTCCTGGCGCTGGCACGACCGCTGGTGGAGGCTGGAATCCTCGCGCCTGAGGCAGCCCTTGTTGTGCCCGCCGTCTCTGGCTATAGCGGCGGCGGCAAGGGTATGATCGCGCGCTTTGAGACTGGTGAGATGCCGCCGCACGGGGCCTATGGCCTGGCCATGGCGCACAAGCATCTGCCGGAAATGAAGCATTACGCCGGGCTGCGGCATGCCCCGATTTTCATGCCGTCGGTGGGGTCTTTCTATGCCGGCATGCTGGTGCATCTGCCGCTCCACGCCATGCAGATTGCCAAGACGGTCAGTGCTGCAGACATCCATGAAGTGTTTGCCGCAAAGTTCGAATCCAGCCCGTTCATCCGGATGGGCATGGCGCAGGCCGCTGATCCAGAGGTGGCTGCGACGATGCTTGACGCGGCGGCGCTTGCCGGACGGGACCATATGGAATTGTTCGTGTTCGCGAATGAAGATGAAAGCCAGTTCTGGCTGAGCGCGCGTCTCGACAATCTTGGCAAGGGCGCCTCTGGCGCGGCGGTGCAGAACATGAACATCGCGCTTGGCCTCGATGAGACTGCGGGCCTCGCGCTCTGAGCATGGCCGGTCTGTCCGATCAGGATCGCTATCTCGGGCCGCAGACAGATGGCGAGCGCGCCGCCGATTATCCCTACAACGCGCCGGAAGGCGGCTTTGTGCTTGATCACGGGGCACTTCGCCAGCTTGTGGACATGTCAGTCCTTGCCGGTCGGACGGCGGTGCTCTCGGTTGGCTCGAACCGCGCGCCGGTCCAGCTTCGCCGGAAATTCGGCGATGCCGCAGTGGTGCCGGTAACCCCGGCCATCCTCCATGACTGCGATATCGTTCATGCCGCGACAATCAGCTATTACGGCGCGGTGTCCTGCACGGCGCACCCGTCGGTCGGCACCGACGTGATGCTCAATATAGCGTGGCTTGATCCTGACCAGCTGCAGATCATGCACAGGACCGAGGCGGTGGGCATAGCCTATGACTATGTAAGGCTGTCCGCCGGGGCGGTAACACACCTGCCGCTGACCGAGGCGGGCGGAAAGGCTGTCGCCAAGGCTGATCCTGTCTTTGGCTACAGCGCGCGAAGCGGGGTGCTGGATGTCGGGGGTGGATGGCCGGCCGGGCTGTCGCGCATTCCGGCGCGCCGCCGCACGTTCCAGACGCTGTCGCAGCAGTCGGCGGCGGCGATCGTTCACACAGTCGCCAGCGAGGCCGGAAGCGCCGCACCAGCCAGTCTGCAAGGTTTCATTGAGAAGGTGGTTGCCGACAAGGGCTGGCGCCAGGAAATCAACAGGCATCTCCAGACCCGCGCCATCCATGCCGAGGGACCGTGGCGCGTTCAGCCTGTCACAGCGGATGATGTCGCCGATTTCCTCTAGCCGATCAGACCATCAGGCTGTGAAAGACAAGCCCGGCGACAAGGCATAGCCCGGCATCACGGTTCGATTTGAACAGGCGCAGCGCCAGCCCCGGATCAGTGGCATCAAGACGACGCACCTGCCAGGCCAGATGCACCGCCATCAGCGCCAGCCCGGCCATCCAGATACCGCCACCAAGAAGCGCAAGGAACCCGACGGCAAGCCCGGCCACCGCCAGACCATAGGCGATCCCGACGCCGATGCGCAGATGCCGGCCAAGACCGAGCGCCGAGGACCGTACCCCGACCGCCCGGTCATCCTCCATATCCTGCACTGCGTAGATGGTGTCATAGCCGAAGACCCAACAGACACTGCCGGCATAGACAAGGAGCAGGGCTGATGGCGGCATGGCAGCGGTTGTGGCTGTCCAGCCGAGTGGCACGCCCCATGAGAATGTCAGCCCCAGTACCGCCTGTGGCCACCAGGTCACGCGCTTGGCAAGAGGGTAGAGGACGACCAGCGGCAAGGCCGCGATGCCGGCGAGGATCGCCGCTGGCGGCAGTTGCAGCAACACCGCAAGCCCGATACCGCTGAGCCCGGCGATGAAAGCCATGGCCTGGCGAATGCTGACGGTGCCGGCGGCAAGCGGGCGCGCCGCGGTGCGTTCGACCTGCTGGTCGAGCCGACGGTCCCACAAATCGTTCACCACGCATCCGGCAGCCCGCATGGTAACCGCGCCGATCAGGAACAGCGCCATCATCCACAGCATCAAGCCGACATCCCGGCTGGCCGCTGGTATCACCCACCAGCCTGGCAACAGCAGGAGCCACCAGCCGATCGGCCTGTCGAACCGCGCCAGCAGCAGATAGGGGTGGCTTGCCGGTGGCATGTGCCGCCACCACGCCGGTGGGGCAATGTCTGAATGGGGACCGCCGGGCGGCTTTTCGGGCGGTCTCGTAATCTGATGCGGGGGTGTCGCCATGGGCCTGAGTCTTAGCCTGTTTTATGCCCAGCGTACAGCCGTGCCGCAAGACCTCCGCTCTGCTTGCAAAGCTCCGGCGCGTTGCCTACATGTGGCAGATGAACGCAGCCTCACCCAAGGCCAGGCTTTTCGTCGGGGACGACATCGCCGCGGGCCGGACCCTGCTCCCCAGCAGTGACCAGCAACATTATCTGTTGAATGTGATGCGGCTTGCCGACGGCGATATCATCGCCATCTTCAATGGCCGTGACGGCGAGTGGCATGCCGGACTTCAGCGCGATGGCAAACGCGCCTGCCATCTGCTGCCGCACCACCAGACCCGTCAGCAACAGGCAAGTCCTGATCTGTGGCTGATTTTCGCGCCGGTGAAAAAGGCGCGGCTCGATTTCATCGCACAAAAGGCCTCGGAAATGGGATGCAGCCGGATCTGGCCGGTGCGCACCGACCACTGCCAGGTAACGCGGGTGAATGATGACAGGATGATGGCCAACGCCATCGAGGCCGCTGAGCAGACCGAGCGTCTCGATATTGCCGAGATCATGCCTTTTACCCCGCTGTCCGAGGCGCTGGAGGCCTGTGATGACGGGCGTAAATTGCTGTTCTGCGACGAGGCCAGCGCAGATGATGCCAGCGCCCATGCCGTTGCCAAACTGACGGCGGCGCGGCCGGTTGACCGGGCGGCGGTGCTGATCGGCCCGGAAGGAGGGTTTTCGTCCGCCGAACGGGCCCATCTTTCAGCGCTGCGAAATAGTTTGAAACTTTCACTTGGGCCGCGCATATTGCGCGCCGATACAGCGGCGATCGCCGCGCTGACCTGCTTTCAGGCAGTCTGTGGAGACTGGGCAAGATGACCAGCCTCGTCCCAAGGCACTGGACCGCCAAACGGAATGTCCCCCATGCATGACACCCACGAAGACCCCTTGGATTTCGGCCAGATGGTGGCCTGGATTGCTGGCGGCGAAACACCTGCCGAACAGCAGAAGATCGGCACCGAGCACGAGAAATTTCTGTTTCATCGGCAAAACCTGGCGCCGGTTGCCTATGATGGCGAGGCCGGCGTCGGCGCGCTGCTGGAACGGCTGCTGACCGAGCTTGGCCCTGGTGCCGAGCCGATCATGGAAAAGGGCAACATCATCGGTGTCATGGATTCGGATGGGGGTGCTGTGACGCTGGAGCCGGGCGGGCAACTTGAACTGTCAGGCGCGCCGCTTGATGACATCCACCAGACCTGCAGCGAGACCGGACGTCACCTTCGACACATGCTGGCGGCCGCCAAACCTCTGGATATCGGGATGATGGGTCTTGGCTATCACCCGACGGCGCGGCGCGAGGATATCAGCTTCATGCCGAAGGGGCGCTACCGGATCATGAGCCGTCATATGCCGAGGGTCGGAACGCTCGGCCTCGATATGATGCTTCGCACCTGCACGGTGCAGGTCAATCTGGATTTCACCGATGAGGCCGACATGCGGCTGAAGTTCCGGACCTCGCTTGCCTTGCAGCCTGTCGCGACCGCGCTGTTCGCCAATTCCCCGTTCAAGGAAGGCACGCCGTCTGGCTGGCTGTCGACACGGGCACATGCCTGGACGGATACCGACGCGTCGCGAAGCGGTGTGCCGGCATGCGTCTTTGATCCCTATTTCGGGTATGAGCAATGGATTGACTATATCCTTGATGTTCCTATGTATTTTCTGCATCGCGGTGATGATTACATCGACGTGGCAGGACAGTCCTTCCGTGACTTCATGGATGGCATGCTCCCCGGCTTTGAGGGGCAGATGCCGAGCATGGCCGATTTTCAAGACCATATCACCACGGCGTTCCCAGAGGTGCGGCTGAAGCGGTATCTCGAGATGCGCGGTGCGGATGGCGGGGCGTGGGGCAATATCTGCGCGCTTCCGGCGTTCTGGGTCGGGCTGCTGTATGACGAGGAATCGCTTGCTGCGGCGGCCGAGCTGGCATCCGGACTGACGGCGAATGATGTGATGGAGGCGCGGTTGTCCGTATCGCGCGACGGGTTGCGCGGGCAGCTTGGCGGGCGCGATGTTCACAAACTCGCGACCGAGCTTGTCGCCCTGTCTTCTGCCGGACTTCGCCGCCGTGCGCGGATAGATGACAGCGGTAATGACGAAAGTGGGTTTCTTGCGCCACTTCGCGAGGTTGTGGCAAAGGGCGAGACGCCTGCAGACCGGCTTCTTCGCCTCAACGAGACGGTCTGGCAAGGTGACCTGAGTAAGATTTTCGCCGCCGAGCAGTATCAGTGACGCTGCGCCATGCCCTCGCCAGCAAATGCCTGTCTCTGGTAGACTAGGGCGTCATGCCGGTACTTCTTCTGATTGTCGGGATCAACTTCATAGGCGTCGGGGCGCTGATCCCGGTGCTGCCCTATACCGTCATTGAGACCCTTGGGCTGCCGGCAAGCGTGATGACGCTGCTTCTGGCGTCCTACGCCTTCGCCATGTTTGTCGCCAATCCGGTGCTGGGGCGGCTGTCCGACCATTTTGGGCGGCGCTGGGTGCTGTCTGTCTCGCTGTTTGTGGGCGCGGCCGCCAACCTGTGGTTCGCGCTGTCGGCCGACATTGTCTCGATGTTCGCGGCGCGCTTGATTGCCGGGTTCGCGGCAGGCAACACAGGTGTGATCCAGGCGATGATCGCCGACCGCTCGCCTCCTGAAAAGCGCGCCGAGTATATGGGGCTTCTCGGTGCCGCCATCGGTGTCGGCTTTGTTGCTGGCCCGGCACTTGGCGGGTTGCTGGCCGAGGTTGGCGGCGGTCCGGTACACCAGACACCCTTTCTTCTCGCTGCCGGCTTTTCCTTTGTCGCGCTGCTGATGACATCACGGATGAAGGCGCCGGAGGGTGGCAGAATTCCTGCCGTGCGAAGTGACGCCAGCGTGTCGGTGCGGGTGCGCTCGCTGTTGCGCTCGCCATTGGCCCCCTATGCGCTTGTGTCGCTCGCACTGAACCTGTCCTTTGCCCAGATAGAGGCCTCCTTTGTACTGGTGCTTCGGGATTATCTGAATTTCGGGGCTCAGCAGACAGGCTGGCTGTTTGCCTATGTCGGGGTGTGCATCATCCTTGTTCAGGCGTTTCTGATCCGGCATGTGGTTGCACGCTTCGGCGAGGTGGGGACCACCGGGCTGGGCGGGGCGCTGCTGATTGTCGGGCAGGTGCTGACGGTGATCCTCGTGCTGGGGTTTCTTCCCGGCAATGCCGCGCCACTGGTGCAGATGCTGGTGGTCACCACGGCGATATGTTTCGGCTACGCCATTGCGACGCCGGCCATCAGCAGTGCGACCAGCAAACTTGCTGGTGCCACCACAATGGGAGGCTCTCTTGGCGTGATCCAGGGGTTCGGCTCGCTTGGTCAGGTGCTTGGTCTGGTGATTGCCGGTCCGCTCTATGATCTCGGCGGGTCGCAATATCCCTTCGGATTCGGGGCTTGCGTCACCTTGGTCATGCTGGGGCTGGTGCCGTTGCTGGCGCGTCCCGGCGGAGCCGGCCGGGACGGCTAGGCGGCCTCGGTGCCGCCAACGGTGATGCCGCCCATCTTCACGGTTGGCTGGCCAACGCCGGCCGGAACGCTCTGCCCGGCCTTGCCGCAAGTGCCGACACCGCTGTCGAGCTTCATGTCATTGCCGATCATGCTGATCTTCGTCATCGCGTCGGGACCGTTGCCGATCAGGGTCGCCCCCTTTACCGGCGCGCCGATCCTGCCATTCTCTACGAGATAGGCCTCGGATGCGGCGAAGACGAATTTGCCGGATGTGATGTCGACCTGCCCGCCGCCGAAATTCACCGCGTAGATTCCCTTTTTCATCGAGGCGACGATTTCCTCAGGGTCATGTTCGCCATTTTCCATGAAGGTGTTGGTCATGCGTGGCATCGGCGCATGTTCAAAGCTTTCGCGCCGGCCATTGCCTGTCGGCTCGACGCCCATGAGCCGGGCATTCTGGCGGTCCTGCATATAGCCGCGCAGGATGCCGTCCTCGATCAACACATTGCGACGCGACTGGGTGCCCTCATCATCGATGGTGATGGACCCGCGCCGGTCCTGGATGGTGCCGTCATCGACAACTGTCACCCCTTTCGAGGCGACCTGTTCACCAACGCGGCCGCTGAAAGCCGATGTGCCCTTGCGGTTGAAGTCACCTTCAAGGCCATGTCCGACAGCCTCGTGAAGCATGACGCCGGGCCACCCCGACCCGAGCACGATTTCCATCTCGCCGGCCGGGGCCGGAACCGATCCGAGATTCACGGTGGCGATCCGCAGCGCCTCATGCACCTGTGCCTGCCAGATTTCGGGTTGCATGTAGGCATCGAACATCACCCGCCCACCGGCGCCTGATGATCCTGATTCCATGCGCCCGTCCTGGGCCACGACAACCGATACATTCACCCTGACAAGCGGCCGGATATCGGCGGCGCGGTGGCCGTCAGCGCGGATGATCTGCACCGCCTGCCATGATCCGGAGACCGAGGCGCTGACCTGCACCACGCGCGAATCGACGGCACGGGCATAGGCGTCGATTTCCTGCAGAAGATTAACCTTGGTCTCGAACGGTGTGCCGACAAGCGGGTTGCCATCACCGTAAAGCGGCCGGTTGCTGGCTGACACTGGCGGCTGTGCCGCTGTTCCGGAGTACCCGCGCGTGACAGCCTGAACGCTGTCCGCAGCGCGCCGCAGCGCCGCTTCGCTTAGTTCGCCGGCATGCGCATAGCCATGCGCCTCACCGGCGATGGCGCGAAGGCCAAATCCGCTCGACTGGTCGTAGCTGGCGCTTTTCAGGCGGCCGTCATCGATCATCAGCATCTCGGCATGACGCATCTCGAGAAACAGCTCGCCGTCATCGGCGTCCGCCAGCGCCTCACGAACGATGGCCTCTGCCTGGTCGCGATCGAGCGCGCCACTGCCAAAGAAAATGTCGTCGGTGGTGTGAAGATGGTCCATGTCGGTTCTCTTGCGCCCTTCGGATGCTTTGATACTGGGTCGACTTCCTGTGTTTGAAGTCTTTCAGAATGGGGGCCAGAGCCGGTGAATTCAAGCGCGATCTGGCCTGATCGCGGTGCCAGTACGACGACCTATGCAAAAAATCGAATTTATAGCGACAGGCTGCCGCACAGGGCTTTCAAATTCCGGCGAATCGGTCTAGAAAAAGGCCAGTTCGGGTCATACCGAAGGTGCCTTGCGCGTGAAGGGTTGATCACCATCGCCGCGCTTACTTCTGGGGGAGATATCCATGGCATTCATGGTCACCAATTTCCGTGGGATGATTTCGCGCGCCTTGGCGCCTGTGGCGATGGCAATGGCCGTCCTGCTGCTGGCCGCCGGCAGCGCATCTGCCGCGCAGCCGCTGCCCTGGCAGCTCGGGCTGCAGCCGCCGGCAGGGTCGATCGCCGAGATGGCAGACGATCTTCACAATCTTCTGCTTGTCGTGATCACACTGATTTCACTGTTCGTGCTGGCGCTGCTTGTCTATGTCGGCATCCGTTTTCGCGCCAGCGCCAATCCGGTCCCGTCAAAGACATCGCACAACACGGTGATCGAGGTGCTGTGGACCGTTATTCCGGTGCTGATCCTTGTCGGCATCGCGGTGCCGTCCTTCCGTCTTCTCTATTATCTCGACAAGACCGCCGACACCGACATGGTGATCAAGGTCACCGGCAACCAGTGGTACTGGAACTACGAGTATCCTGACGAGGGCATCGCCTTTGACAGCTACATGGTGGCCGAAGAGGACCTGACCGAAGGTCAGATCAGACTGCTGTCGGTCGACTATCCGATGGTGGTGCCCGAGAACACCCGCATCAAGCTTCTGATCACCGGCAATGACGTGATGCACTCCTATTTCGTGCCGTCGCTGGCGGTACAGGTTTATGCGTTTATCGGTCGCACCAACGAAGTGTGGATTGATGTGCCCGAGGGTGAGAAAACTTACTATGGGCAATGCAACCAGATCTGCGGCGTGAACCACGCCTATATGCCGATCGAAGTGCGCGCCCTTCCCGAGGCGGAGTATCAGGCCTGGCTGAAGACCGCTCGTGATGAATTCGCCATGAACACATCGGTGCCGCAGATCGCGCCGGACGCTGTTGCCCCGGATGCTGTTGCCCCGGATGCTGTTGCAGAGGACAAGATCCTCCTCGCATCGGCCAACTAGATTGTTAGCGCAGAGGAAGAAAAAATGAGTGCTCACGCCCACGCTGACCATGGTGCACCGACAAGCTTCGTGCGCCGCTGGCTGTATTCCACCAACCACAAGGACATCGGCACGATGTATCTTGTGTTCGCCATTCTCGCCGCCTTCATTGGCGGTGGTCTGTCGATCTACATGCGCATGGAGCTGATGGAGCCCGGCGTTCAGTACATGGAAGACGGCCATGTCTGGAACGTGTTTACCACGGCGCACGGCCTGATCATGGTGTTCTTCGTCGTGATGCCGGGGCTGATCGGTGGTTTCGGCAATTGGTTTGTTCCGATCCAGATCGGCGCGCCCGACATGGCGTTTCCGCGGATGAACAACATTTCCTTCTGGCTGCTGCCACCATCCTTCATCCTGCTGCTGCTGTCCGCGGTCATGGATGGCGGTGCCGGTGTCGGCTGGACCATCTACCCGCCGCTGTCGTCAAGCTCGGGAACCCCCGGCATGTCGATGGATCTCGCGATCTTCTCGCTGCACCTGGCCGGTGTGTCCTCGATCCTCGGCGCGGCGAATTTCATCACCACGATCTTCAACATGCGCACCCCCGGCATGACGCTTCACAAGATGCCGCTGTTCGTATGGGCGATGCTCGTCACGGCGTTTCTGCTGCTGCTGGCGGTTCCGGTTCTTGCCGGTGCCATCACCATGCTGCTGACAGACCGCAATTTCGGCACCACCTTCTTCATCCCGGAAGGCGGCGGTGACCCGATCCTGTTCCTGCACCTCTTCTGGTTCTTCGGACATCCCGAGGTGTACATCATGATCCTGCCGGCCTTCGGCATCGTCAGCCACATCATCTCGACCTTCTCGAAGAAGCCGGTCTTCGGCTATCTCGGCATGGCCTATGCGATGGTGGCGATTGGCTTCATCGGGTTCATCGTCTGGGCGCACCACATGTATACGGTGGGCCTCAGCGTCGACACGCGCGCCTATTTCACCGCGGCGACGATGGTGATCGCGGTGCCGACCGGCGTGAAGATCTTCTCCTGGATCGCGACGATGTGGGGTGGCTCGATCACCTTCCGCGTCCCGATGCTGTGGGCGATCGGCTTCATCTTCCTTTTTACCGTTGGCGGTGTTACTGGCGTGGTGTTGTCGAATGCGGGCCTCGATGTGGTTCTTCACAACACCTATTATGTGAT
>JAYOST010000009.1:24948-29906 GCA_038139365.1 Alphaproteobacteria bacterium | reverse complement strand
GCTTTGCAATGATTTGCGGATCAAATCATAGGCCAGGTTGATCTCTTTTAGACGTTCCTCGGCCCCGGCGTCACCCCCATTAATGTCGGGGTGGTGTTCTTTGGCCAGCTGTTTGTACTGCGCCTTCACCGCGTTGAGATCGAGCACAGGCTCCATGCGCAGTGTCTTCCAGGCGCGGCGTTCTTCGGGGCTGAGCTGATGTTGTGGTACCGTGCCGTTGGCCCGCGATTCGAAATCGAACAGGCCGGTCTGGTCCTCGAACATCTCCTCGGCAGGCTTGCCGGTGGCGAACTTCCAGCTTGGGCGCTCCCAGGTGGTTGCCCGCCGGATTTCCGCCTCCAGCGCGGCCCCCTGAAGCCCTTCATAGTAATTCCATGATTTGTTGTAGGCGCGCACATGCTCAAGGCAGAACCAGATGTAGTCGCGCAACGCGTCGCGCGACCGCGGCGCCGGGTAATGCGCCTCTGCATTGCATCCTTCAGCCTCGCACAGGCGGGTCCGCGCGGCGTGGTCCTCGCCGTCGGAATCCGACAGTCCCTCGGTATGGCCGGGGATCTTTGCCTCTGGTCTGGAGGGGCGTCTCATAATATGGTCCATCATAGTGACCTGCCTTGCGCAGGCAATCAAAACCCCCGATCCCGGAGATAGCACATGACCATGGCCGATGCCATAGCGACGAAACTGACGGCTGCGCTTTCGCCGAGTCATATCGAGGTGCTGGATGTCAGCTACAAGCATGCCGGCCATGCCGGCTGGCGTGAGGGTGGCGAAACGCATTTCGAGGTGACGATGACGGCCGAGGCCTTTGCCGGCAAGAGCCGTGTCGAATGTCACCGTATGGTCAACCACATCCTGGCGGCGGAACTGGCCAGCACCGTCCACGCACTGCAACTGAAGCTGTCGTCCTGAGGCGTCAGTCGTCCACCGCATAGGCGATGCAGCTGTTCGCCATGACGCTGGCATGCTCGGCGCTGCGTGCCGATGCCGTTTCCATGCCGGTGGCGGCAACCGTCTGGCGGCGCTGACGCGCGTCCTCCCCATAGCGGGTCTGGAAGGCGATGGTGCCGACACTTCCCATCAGCTCGGTGATATGGGTGCAGCCGTGCCTGCCGCCGATCGCAGCGGCCACCCGCCGGCGCCACCCCGGCCCGATGGTCAGCCCGACCAGATCCGCGAACACGTCATTCGCCGTCGGGCAGATGGCATAGGGCCCGGCAATGGTCAGTGCCTCGGCGGCATGCACCTTCATGTCGCGATCGACTGTCACCCGCACCTTCATATGATGAACATACTGGTCAGGGGTGACATCGCCGCGGAATTCGGTGGGAAACGGATAGGATTTGTTGTCAGTCATCTCCGCCTCGATGTCGTACAACCCGTCCTCGCGGACGAAGCCGTTGCAGCTGATGCGGCGATTGTGAACTTCCTCGCGCGGGACCGGCTGGCTCAGCTCGGTCGGATGATCCGCGCCATAGGGGCTGGCTTGCTTATCCATGCTTCGTACTCCAGAGTCGCAGGCTCGTTACCTTGTTGCCTTCGCGTTTCAGAATTCTGAAACGGATATCGTGAAAACGGAACTCCTGGCCGGGGCGCGGGATGGCACGGCTTTCAAACAGCACCAGCCCGGCGATCGTCGAGGCGTCCTCGTCGGGAAGCTGCCAGCCAAGAGCGCGGTTCAGGTCGCGGATGGTGACGCTGCCATCAACAATCCAGGACCCGTCGGCCTGCGCGGTCAGGCCGGCAAGGTCGACATCATGCTCGTCATCGATGTCGCCGACAATCTCCTCGAGGATATCTTCCAGCGTGACGATGCCCTGCAGGTCGCCATATTCATCGACCACCACGGCGAAATGTTCGCGGCGGGTGCGGAACGCCTGCAGCTGGTCGAACAGCAACGTCGTCTCCGGCACGAAATAGGGGTCGCTGGCGATATCCTGGACAAGTTCGCGCCCGGTGGTGGCGCGGTGCGCCTTATCTCCGTCCGCCGATGTGTGACCGACGGCACGAAGCAGATCCTTCACGTGAAGAACGCCGATGATGTTGTCCGGGTTTCCGGAATAGACAGGATGGCGGGTATGCGGTGATGACAGGACCTCGCGCAGAAGCGAGTCCAGATCATCATCGGCATCGACCATCTTCACGCCGGCGCGGTGCGTCATGATCTGCTCGACGGTGATCTCGTTCAGATCGAGAACCGAGGACAGCATCGCCTGGGTCTCGCGGTCGTCGGCATCACCGTCGGCACCATGAAGCTTGATCATGCCGCGAAGTTCCTCCTCGCGGTCGGCATCATCCGTTTCGCGTTTGCCGATCAGGGCGTTGGCCAGTACGCTGAGTGCCATTGACAGCGGTCTGAGAAGCAGCACAACGATGCGCACAGGTGGCGCGATCATCAGCGCGTATTTGTCGGAATGGGTGAGCGCATAGGTCTTTGGCATGACCTCGGCAAACACCACAAGGATGACGGTCATGGTGATCGTCGCCCAGATGACCCCGGCATCATCCAGAACCGAGATGAAGACCGATGTCGCCAGTGCCGAGGCGATCACGTTGACAGCATTGTTACCGATCAGGATCGAGCCGATCAGCCCCTCGCGGTCATCGCGAAGCCGCTCGACGAGGCGGGCGCGCTTGTTGCCTTTGCCGGCAAGCTGACGCATGCGGGCATCCGACGCCGCGGTCAGCGCGGTCTCGGCGCTGGAGAAGAAAGCCGATGCCAGGATCAGCAGCAGGATCACCAGGACAAGGGTCAGGATATCACCACTCATCGGCTGGCATCCAGGACACTGCGAAGCGTCTCTTCCGGCACATCGTCGCTGACCATGCTGTCGCCGATTCCGCGTGGCACGACAAACCGCATCCTGCCGCGACGGGCTTTCTTGTCACGCCGCATGATGTCGATCAGCCGGTCATTGCCGGCATGCGCCGCCGGGCTGTCCGAAAGGCGCGTGACAAGGCCGCATCGCGCCAGATGCGCGTGGACACGCCCACGGTCCTGGCCGCTGGACAGCTGCATCGCCGTTGCCAGGTCATAGGCCAGCGCCATGCCGGTGCCGACCGCCTCGCCGTGAAGAAGGGTGCCGTCATAACCGCATACCGCTTCCAGCGCATGCGCGAAGGTGTGCCCAAGATTGAGAAGCGCGCGCTGCCCGGCCTCATGTTCGTCCGCCTCGACAATCCGCGCCTTGGCATTGCAAGAGGTCACCACCGCATATGCCAGCGCGGCATCATCGCGGGCCAGCACGGCTGGACCGTTGGCTTCCAGCCAGTTGAAAAAGGCGACATCGCCAAGAAGACCGTATTTCACCACCTCGGCATAGCCGGCGCGCAATTCGCGGTCAGCAAGCGTATCGAGGCTGGCCATATCGGCCAGCACCGCACGCGGCTGGTGGAAGGCGCCGATCAGATTCTTGCCGGCTGCAGCATTAACGCCGGTCTTTCCGCCCACAGAACTGTCCACCTGGGCCAGCAATGTCGTCGGCACCTGGATGAAATCGACGCCGCGAAGAAGGCTCGCCGCGGCGAAGCCGGCCAGATCTCCGATCACCCCGCCGCCAAGGGCGACAAGCATCACCTCGCGGTCAACGCCAAGCGCCAGGATGTCCTCGAGGAGCGTGGCCAGAACCGGCATCGACTTGCTGGCCTCTCCTGACGGCACCGTCAGACTGTCAACGCGTCGGCAGACACGGCCACAGGCTGTTTCCAGCGGCCCCAGATGCAGGGGGGCGACGGCGGAATCGCTGATGATCACGACATGCCTGTCGGCGAGCATCTCGCCAAGGATGTCATCGGCGCGCCCGATCAGGCCGCGGCCGACATGGATGTCATAGGTGCGGGTCCCAAGACCGACGGTCAGCATGGAGTTCTTCTGCATAACGCTATGGCCTATGTGAGCGCCAGATGCCTGTCAAGGGCGCGAAGCACCGCGTTTGTCGCGGCATGCGCCGATAACTCGTCTGTCTTCACGGTGATATGCGCCCTGGCATAGTCGCGCGCGCGGGATTCGGCAAGCTCGCGAAGGGTCGCCAGCGGGTCCTCGCCATGAAGCAGCGGGCGGCTGCCGACCGATCCGATGCGCGAGATCAGTGTTTCCGGTTCGGCGTGAAGCCAGATGACGATGCTGTTTTCGCACAGCAGCTGCGCTGTTGGTCCGGCGCAGATCGCGCCGCCGCCTGTCGACAGGATTATCGGGCCCAAGGTGAGCGCAGCCTCGATGGCTGTCTGTTCCATCTCGCGGAATTTCGCCTCACCGGCAATCTCGAAGATTTCGGCAATGCTGATGCCGGCCGCGGCCTCGACACGGCTGTCGCTGTCGACAAAGGGCAGATCAAGCACGCGCGCCAGCCGACGGCCGACAAGCGACTTGCCGCTTCCCATCATGCCGACCAGCGTGATCGGCTTGTTCAGCAGGTCTTTCAGCCGTGACGGCTCCGGCATTGATCTACGTCCTTCGGGCATGGCTTCAGAAATGGCGCGCCATCCTGCCCGACATGGGCATTTGTCGCAACCATGGCGGTACACCGCGAGGGCGGCACCAGGCCAGCTTGCCCTAATCCAGCTTGCCCTAATACAGACATATTCTTGCCATAGACGAAAGCAAGTCTGACCTTCAAAGGATCACGGCGGCGCTGTCTCCAGACCCCGTCATCCAGGCCAAATGGCGGAGCGAATATGAATCGAATTGGTATCGTTTTGGTGATTGTTGCCGGCCTGGTGGCTGCTGGTTTGATCGCGCTGTCCGCGTGGCAGATCCCGGCGCCGACGGTCGTCGTGAACAAGGTCGTCCCCGATGAAAATCTCCCGAACTAAGCTGACTCAGCTGATTGCCGCCAGACTGGCCTGGCTCGCCATGGGGCTGGTCATGGTCGCCGCCGTGCCCGCCGCCGCGCAGCAGAGCTCGGGCAGCGGTCCGGTCGATCTCCTCGCAACGATTTCCAAAACCACCGATGCCGACACCA
>JAYOST010000009.1:11854-24848 GCA_038139365.1 Alphaproteobacteria bacterium | reverse complement strand
ACCACCGATGCCGACACCAGCGGTGCCGGAAACAGCGGTGCCGGGAATGCTGGCTCGACGCCACCTGCCATCAGGTCGATCGACGAGGCCATAGAGGCCATCTCGGGTAATGCCATCACCGACAACAGCAGCGTTGTGGCGGTGCCGGCCCAATCGACCCTGAATTCAGATGAAAGCACTGCAGATGAGGGCACTGCAGATGAAGGCGTTGGGGGTGAAATCGTTGGGGAAGGCGCCCGTGACGAAGATCGCATGTCCACGGCGTCGGTGAGCCTGACCCGCGGCACCGTGGTCACCAGCTTCGGGGTCGCTGATATTGGCGTGCAGCCTTCCGGTGATGAGCATGCCGGCCTGACAACAGCCATCTGGCGCGGCACCCCGGCAGACCGTGCCACCATGCTTCTTGACACCACCTCCGTGGCGGGGACGTCGCCGGCGCTGTCGGCGTTGGCGCAGCGTGTCGTCGCGCACCGTGCCGTGCCGCCGGTCGGGGCTGCCGAAAATGCCGAGGCGCTGGTCACCGCAAGGCTTGCCTGGTTGGCATCCGCTGGCAGGTCCGAGGCGCTGGAAGACCTCGTTGGTCAGCTTCCGAATGACGCGCCCTGGCTGGAATGGAAACAGTGGCTTGTCGAGACGCAGCTGATGTCGCGCCGCGATGACGAGGCCTGTCGGACTGTGATGTATCAGGTTAGCCGCACCCTGGAGCCGTTCTGGCACAAGGCGAAAGTGATCTGCAGCGCCGCCAGAGGCGACGCCGCTGGCGCACGGTTTGCTGCCGATATCCTGAAGGCGATGGGCGTCGATGATGCGGCATTTTCCGCGCTGGTGTCAGCGCTTCTCGACGGCACCGATCCCGGCGCTTTCGATCCGGCACTTCTCGAGCCGCTTCATATCGTGCTGATGGATGCGGCGCATGTCGATATCGATGCCGACGGTCTGGCGGCGCTTGCCGAAGGGTCGGTGCAGACCGCTGTCGGGTTGCGCTATCTCGATCCCGAGGCACGGCTTGTCTCGACATGGCGGGCGCTGGATCGCGGACTGATCGACCATCAGAAGGCAGCCAAGCTGTGGCGCAGCGCGAAGATCACGCCTGATGCCGTTGACCTGGCGCTGGCCCGTCACCGCAGCCAGCCTTCGGCGCTGACGCGAGCGCTGGCCTGGCGCGCGCTTGATGCTGAAAAGACAACGCGCCGTCTGGCTTTTGTCGCGGCGATGATGGATGCGGATATTGCCAGCGGGGCCGGGATGATGATGGCCCCGCTCTATGCAGAACTGGTGCGCGAGGCGCTCGGCTTTGATGGCGCAGCGGATATGCTGGCGGGCGACCCGGCATTGGCCGTGAAGCTTGGCATGTTGGTCAGCATCGGTGATTCCGGCGCGCTTCCCGAAGCGCTGGCAACGCCGGAGGTGCGCGCTGCGCGTGACCTTCTCGACCATGACGGTGGCACCCCGAATGCGGATATGGCCGCGCTTGATACCTTGCAGATGTGGCACCTGTTGCCGCTGGTCGAACAGGCCACGACCGATCTCGCCACCGATGCGGTGACCCGTGACTGGATCGGGCTTGCCATGCCGGCGAAAATGATGCCGGCTTCCTACCTGTCTGTTTCGCCGCTGATGCTGCGGGCGCTTGAACAGGCCGCCGAGACCGGGCGCGTCGCCGAAGCTGTTCTTCTGGCGCATCGTATTGTCGGGACTCTCGATCTTGCGGGTCTGCACCCGGCGGATGCCGCCAGAATTGTCGCTGCGCTGTCCACAGCAGGCCAGCAGGAAACCGCTGTCGATCTGTCCGGCGAGGTGGCCGCAGCGCATCTGATGGCTGCGATGCAGGCCGTCGAGATCACCCTGCCGGCGCGCACTGCGCCTGTCGATGCCAGCGGCGAGTCTTCAGATATGACCGAGACCCAGGATACCGGTGACACTGGCGACACCGGCAACACTGGCAACACTGGCAACATTGGCGACACTGGCAACATTGGTGCCGGGGCCCTGCCGACGGCAGATGACAACAGCGGCGCGGCGGATGATGGCGATGGTGCCGCTGTCGCTGTGCAGAAACTGGATGCCAATGACGAAAGCTGACACGCCGGCCGGCACGTCGGCTGACGCTGCGCTGGTCACCGAATTCCTGCAGGCCATGGCGGCCGATCGGGGGCTGGCCCGCAACAGCCTTGCCGCCTATCGCCGCGACCTTGCCGTCTGCCTCGACGACATTGCCGCCAGGCGCCGCGATGTGACCAGCTGCACGGCGGAGGATCTCCGCGCGGTTCTGGCAGGATGGCATGACCAGGGGCTGGCTGCGCGGTCGGTGGCGCGACGGCTGAGCGCCCTTCGTCAGATGATGAGCTGGCTGGTCGAGGAGCGGATCCGAAGCGACAATCCCTGCCGCTGGATCGACAATCCAAAGCAGCCGGCATCACTTCCCAAAAGCCTGGCAGAGGCCGAGATCGCCGGCCTGATTGCCGCTGCCCGCGCCTTGCCGCGCCCTGCCGAGGCCAGCCGCATGACAGCGATGCTTGAGCTTCTCTACGCCACCGGCCTTCGTGTGTCCGAGCTTGTCTCGCTTCCGGTCGACCAGTTTCGCCGCAACCTTGAAACGATCATCGTGACGGGCAAGGGCGGCAAGGAGCGGCTTGTCGCGCTTGGTGCGCCGGCACGCCATGCCATCGCCGGCTGGATGGAGGTGCGCGACGGCGTCGCCGCAAATGTCACCTCGCCCTTTCTGTTTCCGCACGGTGACAGCCATGTGACGCGCCAGCAATTCGCGACGGCGCTGAAACGGCTTGCGCCAGTGGCCGGCATCGACCCGCGGCGGGTCAGCCCGCATGTGGTTCGGCACAGTTTTGCCACCCATATGCTGAACCGTGGTGCTGACCTTCGCGGGCTGCAGACGCTGCTCGGCCATGCCGACATCTCGACCACACAGATCTACACCAAGACCCGCCCCGACAGGCTTGCCGGGCTCGTCGCGGCGGCGCATCCGCTTGCGCCGGGGAATCAGGGCGACTAGACTGCGGCCAACGGCGGGTGCCTCGGCGTAACAGAACAAGATTGCTGCAACCAGGATAGACGGGCTGTCATGCGACATTTTCTGGATTTTGAAAAACCGATTGCCGCCCTCGAGGGCAAGGTCGAAGAGCTGCGCCATATGAGTTCGGACGGCAGCATCAATATCGCTGACGAGATCGGCAAGCTGCAGACGCGGATCGAGCGTGAGCTGAAGACCACCTATGACAAGCTTGGCCCCTGGGAAAAGGTACAGGTGGCACGCCATCCCGAGCGCCCGCGGGTGAGCAGCATCATCTCCCAGCTGTTTGATGATTTCACGCCGCTTGCCGGTGACCGTAATTATGCCGAGGACTATGCCGTGATTGGCGGCATGGCGCGCTTCCGCGGCCAGGCTGTGATGGTCATGGGCACCGAAAAGGGAAGCACCACCGAAGAGCGGATCAAACGCAATTTCGGCATGGCGCGACCAGAGGGTTACCGCAAGGCAGCCCGCCTGATGGAGCTCGCCGGAAGGTTCGGCCTGCCGGTGCTGAGCTTTGTCGACACGGCCGGCGCCTATCCCGGCCGCGGCGCCGAGGAACGTGGCCAGGCCGAGGCCATCGCCTCCGCCATACGCGCCTGTCTTCGTCTGCCGACCCCTATGGTTGCCAGCATCATTGGCGAGGGTGGCTCCGGCGGGGCAATCGCGCTCGCCGCCGGCAACCGCGTGGTGATGTTCGAGCACGCCATCTATTCGGTGATCTCGCCCGAGGGTTGCGCCTCGATCCTGTGGCGTAGCAGCGAGCATGCCAAGGAGGCGGCTGAGGCGCTTCGCATCACCTCGGCGCATATGAAGGAGCTTGGCGTGATCGACGCTATCGTGGCCGAGCCGCTTGGCGGCGCGCATCGCGACCAGAAGGCCGCCATCGCTGACCTTGGCGATGCCTGCTTCACGCAGCTCCAGGAGCTTCAGGCGATGGACAGTGCCACCCTGATCGAGGACCGGGCACAGAAATATCTGACAATGGGCGACGGCGCTGCCTAGCTCTTGCCGCTGAAATCGGGGTTGGTCGTCAGCGACGGGATCGCGTCGCGCGCTTT
The DNA here is from genome assembly GCA_038139365.1 of Alphaproteobacteria bacterium. Taxonomy (GTDB): domain Bacteria; phylum Pseudomonadota; class Alphaproteobacteria; order Puniceispirillales; family Puniceispirillaceae; genus UBA8309. Next base: position 20,759 of record JAYOST010000009.1, on the reverse strand, counting down.
TGCCACCAGTTCATGATCAAGCGTTGCCAGCGCGATGCCGTCATTTGCGCCGGCTTGCGGTGCGTCATCATCTGTGGGTGCCTCCGCCAGCACCGTGCCCCAGGGTGAAATGATCATCGCATGGCCATAGGTTCGCCTGCCGTCCGCATGGGTGCCGCATTGCGCCGCCGCGATGATGAAACACCCGGTTTCAATGGCGCGGGCACGGAGCAATACATGCCAGTGCGCGCGCCCGCTTGGATAGGTGAAGGCCGCCGGTACCATGATGATCTCGGCCCCGGCCAGGCCAAGCTGGCGATAGAGATGCGGGAAGCGCAGGTCGTAGCAGATGCTCAGACCCAGCTGCCAGCCGGCGGCATCGGTCATCACCATGCGATCACCGGCGGCAAAAGAATCTGATTCGCGGTAGCGTCTGCCATCGCCGACATTCGCATCGAACATATGAATCTTGTCATATTGCGCGCGCAGGGTCCCGTCAGGGCCGATCATCACCGCCCGGTTGACCAGCCGGCCATCGGCGCGCCGCAGGAATATAGACCCGACATGAAGCGCGAGGCCGCGGCCGGCGGCGCGGTCGCGCAGCGTATCCAGGGTTCGGCTGGCATTTTCATCCTCGGCCTCGGCGGCGAGCGCCTCGCGGCTGGCAGCGAGAAAAGTGGCCGCCTCGGGAAGGCTGACAAGTCCGGCCCCGCGTGCGGCTGCCTCGTCAATCATTGGCAACAGGAATTTCAGGGTGTCTTCGGTGGTGCCGGCGGCACAATATTGCAGCGCCGCGACGGTGAGCGGGCCGGCCGCGGTCATGCCGCCAGCAGCGCGTCAAGATGGCCGGCATTCTCCAGCGCGTAAAGCTCGCTGCAGCCGCCGATATGATCGCCATCGATGAAAATCTGCGGCACCGAATTGCTGCCGCCGGCACGCGAGCGCATCTGCGCGCGAAGCTCCGAGCTGAGCGACACGTCGATCTCTTCATAATGCACATTCTTGCTGTCGAGAAGGCGTTTGGCGCGGATGCAATATCCGCACATCATGCCGGTATAGATTTCGACTTTCGCCATCCTGGAACCACTCCCTCATACTCCCGCCTTATATCCGCTCTGCAAGGCCGGAAATCAAGCCTCGCGCGGACGCACCACGCGCGCCAGAACCAGCCCAAAGACATCGCCGCTTCCGGATCCTGCAAGGCATCGGGCCGCCTCGAACAGGGTCGCGCCTGTTGTCATCACATCATCGACGAGAAGAACGCTGCGTCCGGCCAGCCCGGCGCGTGCCTCCGCCGGCACGGCAAAGGCCCCGGCAAGGTTGCGGCGGCGCTGCTGCCGGCTGAGACCGCCCTGGCTTGCTGTTGCCCGCCGCCGTACCAGAACCTTCGGAGAAAAGCTGCCGGTCGCGGTGATCCGGCACAGATGCCGCGCCAGCTCAGCCGACTGATTGTAGCGTCTGCGAAAATAGCGATGGCCATGAAGCGGCACCGGCACAACCAGCGTCCCGGCATCGCAAAGCGCGGTGAAATCGCGCGCGACCAGCGCCGAGAGGAACGGCGTGAGCTGCAATGTGTCGCCATGCTTGAAGGCAAGGATCAGCTGGCGCGAGCTGTCATTGTAATGCAGGCCGGCGCGGATCGCCACCAGCGGCGGCGGGTCGGTGAAACAGGCGGCGCAAAGCGGGTCCGCCAGCGTATGGCCAAGCGGCAGTCCGCACCGCCGGCAGACCGGTGCTGTGATCGGCGTCAGCCCGCCCCAGCAATCGGCGCACAACCCGGTGCTCTGCGCAAAACGGCGGCAGATGACGCACTGGTGCGGCAACACAAGGTTCGCCAGTTTCTGGCCGGCGCGGTACAGCTGTCTGATCATCAGGTGAGCCTAGCGCAGGCAGGTAAATGCGGCGTTAACGCCCGCCAGTGCCCCCTGTTTTCACTTGCGGTTTGCCGTGTCGGCGGCGACAGTGCGGCGCATGAACGACACCCGATCCATACCAAGATTGTTCGATCAGGCAGCGCAGCGCCGCAACCGCGAACGCGCCGCCGCGGGCTATGGCGGATTCGACTTCCTGAAGCGCGAGGCGGCGATGCGGATTGCCGACAGGCTCGAACTGATGCGCCGCGACTTTCAGCTATGCCTCGATTTTGGCTGTCATGACGGAACCCTGACGCGCGCCATCCGTGCCACCGGCAAGATTGGCACGGTGATCCAGGCCGACCCGGCCACCGGGTTTGCCGCGCGCGCCGGTAACTGCGGTCCGGCGGTTGTCAGCGACTATGACAGGCTTGGTTTCGCGCCGGGAAGTTTCGACGCGGTCTTCTCCTGCCTGACGCTGCACTGGGTCGATGATCTTCCGGGGGTAATGACGCAGATCAGGCGGCTGCTGAAGCCGGACGGGCTCTGTCTCGTCAACCTTCTTGGCGGGTCGACGCTGACCGAGCTCCGCGCCGCCCTTCTCCAGGCGGAGGAGGAGCTGTCAGGCGGGGCTGGGCCGCGCACCGCGCCGATGGCCGACATAAGGGATGTCGGTGCGCTTCTCGGGCGTGCCGGGCTGGCCTTGCCGGTGGCCGATGCCGACCGGCTGACCATCACCTATCCCGACATGTTCCGGCTGATGGCGGATTTGCGCGGCATGGGCGAGCAGAACGCACTTCTTGGCCGCAGCAAGGTCCCGACGGCGCGGCGGCTGTTCCTGCGCGCCGCGGAAATCTACCATGACCGGTTCGCTGGTCCCGACGGGCGCATTCCGGCAAGCTTCGAGATCATCACCCTGACCGGCTGGGCCCCGCATGGCAGCCAGCAACAGCCGCTGCGCCCCGGAAGTGCCACACACCGTCTTGCCGACAGCCTGGGGGCCGCCGAGCAGGACCTTGAGCCCTGATCAGCTCATCAACAGATCCTGAATCACCGGGATCAGCGGCAGGTCGGCCGCCGGCATCTCGTAGTCACGGAGTCGTGCCGCCCGCACCCAAGCCAGGTCACCGCCTTCCAGCGGTCGCGGCGCGCCTTTCCATTTGCGGCAGACATAGACCAGCATCAGAAGATGGAAATCATCATAGGCATGGCTGGCAAAGCTCAACGGGGCGAGGCAGGATTCGGCCGTGTCGATGCCCAGCTCCTCGCCAAGCTCCCGAATCAGCGCTGCCTCCGGTGTCTCGCCAGGCTCGACCTTGCCGCCGGGAAACTCCCACAGGCCGGCCATGCGCTTGCCCTCGGGCCGCTTCGCCAGAAGCACCCTGCCATCGGCATCGACCAGCACCACGGCGCTGACCAGCACCATCGGCAGGGCGGGGCTGTCAGCTGCGATAGTCGGCATTGATCGAGATGTAGCCGTGGGTCAGATCGCAGGTCCAGACGCGGGCGCTGCCGCTGCCGGTTCCGACACGGATGGAGATGGTGATCTCGTCGCCGGTCATATGCGCTGCCACCGGGGCTTCGTCATAGCCTTCGACACGCGCCCCACCGGCGGCGATCAGGATGCCGCCAATGCTGATCTCCAGCTGGTTCTGGTCGATATTGGCACCGGCCTTGCCGACCGCCATGACAATGCGCCCCCAGTTGGCGTCCTCGCCGGCGATCGCGGTCTTCACCAGCGGCGAATTTGCCACGGCCATGCCAATCCGGTGTGCCAACGCATCATCGGCGCTGCCGACGACATCGACGGTGATGAATTTCGAGGCTCCCTCGCCGTCACGGACAATCTGTGTTGCCAGATCCTGCATCACCCGGTCCAGCGCAGCGCGAAAGTCGGCCAGCTCGGGATCATCGGCGCTGGCGGGTATCGGATTGCCGGCCTTGCCGGACGCCACCAGAAACACGCAATCATTGGTCGAGGTGTCGCTGTCGACGGTAATGGCGTTGAAGCTGTGCCGTGTCGCGTCGCTCAGCAGCGTTGCCAGAACCGGTTGCGGCAGGGCCGCGTCGGTGGCGACGAACCCCAGCATTGTCGCCATGTCCGGCGCGATCATGCCCGAGCCCTTGGCGATGCCTGAAATCTGCACCGAAATGCCACCGATGATGGCGGTTGCGGTGGCCCCCTTGGCGAAGGTGTCGGTGGTGCGGATGGCTTCGGCGGCGGCGAGCCAGCCGGTCTTGCCACTGGCCAGCGGCGCAAAATGCGGTGCCAGCATAGCGGTGTCGAGTGGCTCACCGATGACGCCGGTCGACGCCATCATCACCGCGTCAGGATGACAGCCGATGGCATCGGCAATGCCGCCACAGCAGCTGGCAACGGCGGCCATACCAGCAGTGCCGGTAAAGGCGTTCGCGTTGCCGGCATTGACCAGAATGGCGCGCGCTGGCGGGGCGCCGGTAATCCGTTGCCGGCACCAGTCCACAGGCGCCGCCGCGGCATCCGAGCTGGTGAAGACCGCAGCCAGGGCGGTGCCCTCATCAAAGCGCATCAGCAGCATGTCGTCGCGACCCTGATATTTCATCCTCGAGGCCGCCGTCGACAGGGTCACCCCGTCGATCGCGGCAAGCTCGGGAAAGCTGTCAGGGGCGAGAGGTGAGCGTGTCATTGCGCAGCTGTAGCAGATTGCCGCGCCTCTGCCAGCACCTCGTCAAGCGGGCGGACATCAAGGCTCGATCCGACGCGAAGTTCCTCGACGATGCGGGCAAAGCTCTGGCGTGACAGGGTGGTGACGATCTGCTCGCGCATCTCCTCAAGCGGCGGCGCCGGGCGCACACCTTTGTCCTGGACCTTGATCACATGCCAGCCGAACTGCGTCTGCACGGGTGTTTCCGAATAGCTTCCCGCCGGCATCGCGAAGGCGGCCGCCTCGAAGGCGGCGACCATCTGGCCGCGACCGAAGCTGCCGAGCTCGCCACCGTTCGGGCCGCTGGGGCCGGTCGATTTCTCCTTTGCCAGCACCGCGAAATCAGCGCCGTCATTCAGCTGCGAGATGATCGCCCTGGCCTCGTCTTCGGTCTCGACGAGGATGTGCGAGGCGGTAACCTGTTCGCGTGAGCCGGTATCGGCGACAAAGATGTCATAGGCATTCTGGATTGCCTCGTCGGTCAGCTGCCTGGAGACCTCTCTGGTGATATAGGCCTCGGCAATGACCCGGTCGGCCGCGGCCTTGATCGCATTGGCAACGCTGTCTTCGCTGTCGATCCCGCTGGCGCGGCCGGCGACGGCAGCAAGGCGCGAATTCGCGACTTCTTCAACAAGCTGCGGATAAAGTGCGGCGATGCCCTGCTGTTGGTATTCCGCTGGCAGGGAGTCGGCTACGGCCATGATCTCATCAAGATAGATGGTCTCGCCATCAAGTGTCGCCACCGTGATACGCGCCTGTGAAAGCGCCGGCAGGGGGGCCGTCAGGGTCGCCACGGACAGGACAGCGATGGACAGGGCAGCGGTAGCCAGGAAGGCGGGAAGCGATTTCATCGATAATCCTCTCAGGACAGGTCCCCTGCAAAACGGACGGGGTAAGGATGGCTGGCGTTTGTTTTCGGGCATTCTGGTTGCCTGCCGGACACAGCGCGCCAGTGTTGCCGATGGCCGCCAGCTTTTCAACCCTTTGCGGGTGCCCTGTTGGCGGCGTATGGCCGCTGCTGGGGTTTCGATGGGGATGAGATGGCAATGGGGGGCGTGTGTGGCGGTGTCCACCCTCGGCAACCTGCCGGTTTTATTGACAATCCGAGCCGCTCGCACTATGTCCAGACAGGCCGGTGATTCCGGCCCGGCGCCGCCGATTGGCGGCCGGTATCAGCCGAGAAGTGCCCGCTGGGATGGTCCAGTGGCGGCATCGCCGGCGAAGGTGTGCGGGGAAGCCTTATGCTAGGGTCTTTGGCGAAAAGCTTGTTCGGGTCGGGGAACGACCGCGCGGTCAAGAAATTCACCTCGCAGGTGGCGGCGATCAATGCGCTGGAAGACGAGATGGTCGCGCTCAGCGACGAACAGCTCGCCAGCTCTGTGACTGACCTTCGCGCCCGTCTGGATGGTGGTGCGAAACTCGATGATCTGCTGCCTGAAGCGTTCGCACGGGTGCGCGAGGCCGCGAAGCGTGCCCTTGGCCAACGCCATTACGATGTGCAGCTGATGGGCGGCATCGCCCTGCATCAGGGGCAGATCTCCGAGATGAAGACCGGCGAGGGCAAGACCCTTGTCGCGACCCTGGCTGTATTCCTCAATGCGTTAAACGGTGAGGGCGTCCATGTCGTCACCGTCAATGACTATCTGGCATCACGCGACGCCGGCTGGATGGGCCGCGTCTATGAGCGGCTTGGCATGAGCGTCGGCTGTATCATCGGCAATATGGACGACGAGGCGCGCCGCGCCGCCTATCGCTGTGATGTTACCTACGGCACCAACAATGAATTCGGCTTTGACTATCTTCGCGACAATCTGAAGTTCCGGATCGAGGATATGGTCCAGCGTGGCCACCATTTCGCGATTGTTGACGAGGTTGACTCGATCCTGATCGACGAGGCGCGCACGCCGCTGATCATTTCCGGCCAGGCGGAAACAAGCTCTGACCACTACAACACCGCCAACAGCATTATTCCCGATCTTGTTGCCGAGGATTACGACCTTGACGAGAAGGGCCGCACGGTCACCCTGACCGAAGAGGGCATCGAACATGCCGAAGAGCTGCTGCGCGGCATCGGTGTGATGGGTGACGGCACCCTTTATGATGTCGAGAATGTCGGGCTGCTGCATCATGTGAACCAGGCACTTCGCGCGCACATGCTGTTCCAGCGCGACACCCATTACATGATCAAGAACGGCCAGGTGGTGATCATCGATGAATTCACCGGCCGGGCGATGGAAGGACGGCGTTTCTCCGAGGGTCTGCACCAGGCGATCGAGGCGCGCGAAGGGCTGGAAATCCAGCCAGAGAACCAGACTGTCGCCTCTGTGACCTTCCAGAATTATTTCCGGCTCTATGACAAGCTGGCCGGCATGACCGGCACGGCGATGACCGAGGCTGGCGAATTTTCCGAGATCTACAAGCTCGAGGTGACAAGCATCCCGACCAATGTCGCGGTGCAGCGGATCGACCATGATGACGAGGTCTACCGAACCACCGAGGAACGTGACAATGCCGTCATCGATCTGATCGTCGATTGTCAGCAGCGCGGCCAGCCGGTGCTTGTCGGCACTGTCACCATCGAGAAATCCGAGGCGCTGTCGGCGGTGCTGACGAAGCGCAAGATCGCGCACAATGTTCTGAACGCCCGCTTTCACGCCGAAGAGGCGAAAATCATCGCCGAGGCCGGTGTGCCGGGGGCGGTCACCATCGCCACCAACATGGCCGGACGCGGCACGGACATCCAGCTTGGCGGCAATCTCGACATGCGCCTGGAGGGTGCTGCCAGTGACGGCGAGCTTGCCGCGGAGACACGCGACGCCATCGCCGGCGAAGTGGCGACGCTGAAGGCGCAGGCGCTTGCGGCTGGCGGTCTTTATGTGATCGGAACAGAGCGGCATGAATCACGGCGTATCGACAATCAGCTGCGTGGCCGTACCGGTCGCCAGGGCGACCCTGGTGCCTCTAAATTCTTCCTGTCGCTGCAGGATGATTTGATGCGGATCTTCGGATCCGACAAGCTCGACGGCATGTTGCAGAAGCTGGGGCTGGAAGAAGGCGAGGCCATCGTCCACCCGTGGATCAACAAGGCTGTCGAGAAAGCCCAGTCGAAGGTCGAGGCCCGCAATTTCGAAATTCGCAAGCAGCTTCTGAAATTCGATGATGTGATGAATGACCAGCGCACGGTGATCTTCGAGCAGCGCAAGGACATCATGCGTGCGCCTGATGTTCAGGACACAGTCGGCGAGATGCGACGTGAAGCCGTGGCGCAGATTGTCGAGCGCGCGGTGCCGGCAGGAAGCTTCAGCGACCAGTGGGACGCCGAACAGTTGAAAACAGACGCGCAGCGGGTTCTCGCGCTTGAGGTGCCGGCTGATGAGTGGTTTGCCGAGGATGGTGTCGCTGAAACCGAGATCGAGGAGCGGCTGAGCGACATGTCGGACCGCTACATGGCGGAGAAAGCCGTCCGGATCGGGCCGGACACCATGCGGATGGCGGAAAAATCCCTGCTCCTGCAGGTTCTTGACCAGCAGTGGAAGGAGCATCTTCTCAGCCTCGACCAGCTTCGCCAGGGCATTTCTCTGCGCGCCTATGCGCAGAAGGATCCGCTGAATGAATACAAGCGCGAGGCATTTGCCATGTTTGAGGGGCTGCTTGCCGGCCTTCGCGAGACGGTGACGATGGTGCTGAGCCATGTCGAAGTGCGCCAGCCCGAGCCAGAGGCCGCTGCCCCCGCTGAAACACCGCTGACAGCGCCACCGCCGAACCGCAAGGTATCACGCAACGAGCCCTGCCCCTGCGGGTCCGGCAGGAAATACAAGCATTGCCATGGCAAGCTGGCCTGAGAAAGGGCAGTCGGCGGGATGATGGTTGGCACGGTAACAGAGCGATGATCAAATATCAGCTGATCTGCGACGATGATCATGAATTCGAAGGCTGGTTCGCCGATTCCGCCGCCTTTGAATCACAGCAGAAGGCCGGGTATCTGAGCTGCCCTGTCTGTGATTCGGTCGACGTCCGGCGCGCCCTGATGGCGCCCAATCTGAACAGCCCGAAAACCCGAAAAACACCGCCTGCCGTGATGCCTGATCGGCATTCAGGCCAGCCGCGAAAGCCTGGAATGGCTGGTGCGGGCGGCGTGCCAGCGGCAGCCCTGCCGCCGGAAGCGGCGCAGAAAATGCAGGCGTTGATGAACGAGATGAGGGCGCTGCAGTCCAAAATTCGCGCCGAATGCCGCGATGTTGGCAAGAATTTCGCCGAGGAGGCGCGGAAAATCCATTACGGCGAATCCGAGCCGGAAGGCATTTACGGGCAGGCGACCCCAGAAGAGCGCGAGGCGCTGGATGAGGAGGGAATCAATGTCGTCGATATTCCCTGGCTTCCGAAAGACAA
>JAYOST010000009.1:8547-11754 GCA_038139365.1 Alphaproteobacteria bacterium | reverse complement strand
TCCGAAAGACAATTAGACCGAAAGACAATTAGGCAGGCCGACGAAGTTGGCGCGTCAAAGGCGGCGTGCGCCTAGGCACCTGTGCCACTGGCCCCGTAATTCACCGCCAGGCTGCCGGTTCGCAAAAAGCCGTTGGCCCCGATCCGGCGCGCCGGCCGCGGGGCGAACCCTGTCATCTCGTCAAGGATGATGCCAGCGGCGGCGAATTCGGCGCGGAGCTCGGATGGTTTGACGAACCGCGCCGGGTCATGCGTGCCGGCGGGGACGAGCCGGAACACATATTCCAGCGCCACCTTGGCCAGCGCCAGCGAGGCCAGTGTCCGGTTGATGGTGGTGATGACCACCGTTCCGCCGGGGGCCAGCATGCCGGCGATCGATGCGGCGAACAGCCGCCTGTCGGTGACATGCTCGATCACCTCGGAGGCATAGATGACATCGAAGACCGCGCCGCTTTCGGCGAGCACCTCGGCGGTCACGCAGCGATAATCGATCTCGAGACCGCTCTGCGCGGCATGCTGGTGGGCCGCCTCGATGGCCTGCGGGGTTGCGTCGATACCGGTAACTGTGCCGCCAAGCCGTGCCATCGGTTCCGCCAGCAATCCGCCACCACAGCCGATATCGAGGATGCGAAGCCCGGCAAGACTGTGACCAGCGCCGCCGGTGCCGATGCGGCGGATACTGTCGAGAATGTAGTCGATACGCACCGGCGTGAAATCATGCAGCGGGGCCATTGGTCCCTCGGGATCCCACCAGCGCGATGACATCGCCGCGAAATTATCGATTTCTTTTTGGTCCGCCGTCGTGCTCACAGGCTTGCCCCATTTCGTCTTACTCGCTAAGACTTCAGCGTTTTTCCAGCAACTGCCGGCAACCATAGGGCAAAAATGGCGCTCATTGTTCAAAAATTTGGCGGAACGTCTGTTGGCGATCTTGATCGCATCCGCAATGTCGCCGCCCGGGTGAAATCCGAGGTGGATGCTGGCAACCAGGTGGCTGTCGTGGTGTCGGCAATGGCCGGGACCACCAATCAGCTTGTTGGCTGGGCGCGCGATATCGGGCCGATGCATGATGCCCGCGAATATGACACCATCGTCGCCACCGGCGAGCAGGTGACCGTCGGGTTGCTGGCCATCGCGTTGCAGAATCTTGGGGTTGATGCCCGATCATGGCTTGGCTGGCAGATTCCGATTCGCACCGATGACGTGCATGGCGCGGCCCGCATCGACAGCATCGACACCACGCTGATGCGCGCACGGCTGGCCGGTGGCCAGGTCGCGGTTGTCGCCGGCTTCCAGGGCATTGGTCCCGATGGCCGGGTGGCGACGCTGGGGCGAGGCGGGTCCGATACCTCGGCGGTGGCACTCGCCGCAGCGCTGGATGCGGATCGTTGTGACATCTATACCGATGTTGACGGTGTCTACACCACCGACCCGCGGATCGCGCCAAAAGCGCAGAAGCTAGAGCAGATCACTTTTGAGGAAATGCTCGAGATGGCGTCCCTTGGCGCCAAGGTTCTGCAGACCCGGTCGGTCGCCATGGCCATGCGCCACAATGTCAATCTGCAGGTGCGCTCCAGTTTCTCGGACGCGCCTGGCACCCTTGTCGTGAATGAGGACGCAATCGTGGAACAGGAAAAGATCAGCGGTATTGCCTACAGCCCGGACGAGGCCAAGGTCACCATCCAGGGGCTTCCCGACAGGCCGGGGGTTGCCGCCGCCATCTTTGGCGACCTGGCCGACAACCATATCAATGTCGATATGATCGTGCAGAGCGCGGCAAGCGAGGGGCAGCGCACAGATATCACATTCTCGCTGGGTCGCGGCGATCTTGACAAGGCGCTGGAGATCATTCGCGGCAACAAGGACGGGCTTGTCTTTCAGGGTGTTGATGCGAAGGGTGATGTGACAAAGATTTCGGTCGTCGGCACCGCCATGCGATCACAGCCCGGCGTGGCGAAGACGATGTTCGAGACACTGGCCGAGCGCGGCATCAATATCGAGGTGATCTCGACGTCGGAAATCAAGATTTCGGTGCTGATCGCGTCAGAATACACCGAGCTTGCGGTGCGCAGCCTTCACACGGCCTTCGGACTGGATGCAGAGGATTAAGCGGCAGCGCGGGCATCAGGCAGGGCTCTGCCGCCGCAAATGACCTGTACGCATCATCCAAGGGCTCAGATTGATGCTTTTTCGGTGTATGCGCAGGTTGCAATCCCCGGTGGTTTCGATACTGTAGGGTTAATGTTTTGACCACCGCGTGAGATCAGATGGAATTCGAGACACGCGACGAAGAATCAGCCAAGGACAGCTTCCAGGCCATTGGCAGGGAGTTGGCTTCCGCGCGTCTTGAGCGTGGCATTCAGATCTCTGAGCTTTCACAGCTTCTTCGGATTTCGCGACATTACCTGAAGGACATTGAGGCTGGCGATCACAGCAGCCTTCCCGGGCCGACATATGTGTCTGGATATATTCGCTCGATAGCGCGTGAGGTCGGGCTTGATCCGGATGTGGTAACGCAACGATACCGCGCTCTTCTCGCCGGCAGGACTGAAACGCCAACCTACCAGTTTCCGATCGACAACCAGCAACCGCAGCGCTCCGGCGCGATGATCGCCTCGATCATGGTGATTTTTGCCATAGCGGGCTATGGCGGCTGGTATGTCGCGGGAAAACCCGACCTGACGGCAGGACTGCTGGATCCGGCGGAACCGGAAGTGGCGGTCATCCCGCAGGTCGAGACCACCGTGACCGAGCCGGACAATCTGATTTCGCGCGAGGCGGAGGGGCAGGCTGTGGCATCATCCGCGCCAAAGCCGGCAGGCGATGACCTCGCGGTAACCGGGGTGACAGATGATCCTGCGGTGAACCAGCCGCGCGCTGCGGCGTTGCCCGCCGCTGGCCAGATTGGCGGCTCTGACGCTGTTCTGGCAGCTGGCGAGGCCAACACCATCAATGCCGGCGCAGCGGACACGGGTGAAACGGCGCCACTGGCGCTGGCAGCCGTCGAAGCGCCAGCCAGTGACGGGGCGGCAAACCAGGAAGCGGTTCTGGCGTCGCAGACCGAGATTGCTGGCGCCTCCGCGGCTGATGCCGGCTCGGCACCTGTAGCGGCTGCCGTTGCTGCCACCGAAGATGTCACGCCTCAGGTCACCACTCTGGCAGCGACAGTCAATGTTGCCGATCCCGCCGATCCCGCCGGTTCCGATGT
>JAYOST010000009.1:3044-8447 GCA_038139365.1 Alphaproteobacteria bacterium | reverse complement strand
GCCGGTTCCGATGTCGCCATTCAGGGTGAGGTGGACGCGTCAACTTTGTCGGCCGGCGATGAAGACCAGTCGTTGCGCAGCGGTGTCGCCTTTGCCAGACAACGTCTCCCCGAGCTCGAGATCACCCTGCGTGCCACTGGCATCAGCTGGGTCGAGATCATCCGTAATGACGGTGAAGAGGTGATGACGAAGCTGATGCGCAAGGGCGAAATCTATGTCGTTGATTCGCGCGACAAGCTGTATCTGAGCACCGGCAATGCCGGCGGGCTCGAGCTGCTGTTCCATGATGGCAGCGTCCGGTCCGTCGGGGAAAGTGGTGAAATCCTCCGCGATCTGCCACTTGATGCCGAGCGTCTTCGCAACCAACTCTAGCGGTGTGACGGCTGGCGTCTGCTTGTGACGCTGAACGCCAGGCGGTGCCTGAGCCTTCGGGTAAAGTTTTTCAGCGAGAATTTCAGGAGAGCTGGCCGTGGCCAACGCCTACAGAGCCTACAGGACAATCGAACGGCGGCGCTGTCGCCAGGTGATGGTGGGGTCGGTACCGGTTGGCGGGGATGCGCCGATCTCGGTGCAGACGATGACCAACACGCTGACCACCGATGTTGCCGGAACGCTGGCGCAGATCGGGGCCGCCGCCAAGGCGGGTGCTGATATTGTGCGCGTGTCCTGCCCGGACGAAGACAGCACCCGTGCGTTGCGCGAGATCTGTGCCGCCAGCCCGGTGCCCATTGTCGCCGACATTCATTTTCATTACCGCCGCGCCATCGAGGCCGCCGAGGCCGGGGCCGCCTGTCTGCGGATCAACCCGGGAAACATCGGCAAGGAAGACAGGGTGCGCGAAGTGATCAGGGCGGCACGCGATCATGGCTGTTCGATGCGGATCGGGGTGAATGCTGGTTCGCTGGAACGGCACCTTCTGGAGAAATATGCCGAACCCTGTCCTGAGGCGCTGGTCGAATCCGCGCTCGAGCATGCGCGTATCCTGCAGGATAATGATTTTCACGAATTCAAGATCTCGGTGAAGGCCTCCGATGTGTTTCTGGCCGTCGCCGCCTATCACCAGCTAGCCGACGCCATTGACTGTCCCCTTCATATCGGCATCACCGAGGCGGGCGGGCTTCGTGCCGGCACGGTGAAATCATCGATCGGTCTTGGCGGGCTTTTGTGGGCAGGCATCGGTGACACGGTGCGCGTATCGCTGTCAGCGGATCCGGCCGAAGAGGTGCGGGTCGCCTATGAAATGCTGAAGTCGCTGGGGCTGCGGCGGCGCGGTGTCACGGTGATTTCCTGTCCCTCCTGCGCGCGCCAGCAATTCAATGTCATCGAAACGGTGCAGGTCATCGAGGAGCGGCTCGAGCATATTGATGTGCCGATCACCGTCTCGATCATCGGCTGTGTGGTGAACGGCCCGGGCGAAGCACGCGAGACCGATATCGGCCTCACAGGCGGGGGTAAGGGAACCCACCAAATCTATGTCTCGGGTCTTGCCGATCACAGGTTGACGAACGGGGATATCGTCGAGCATGTTGTCGGCCTTGTCGAGGCCCGCGCGGCAGCGATCAAGGCAGGTGAGGTTCCGGCGGGCGAGATTGCGGCGGGAACCTGACCGTGACCGCGCCCCGACCTGTATGATCTGAACCAAGGACCCGTCCAGAATGTCTCGATTGCAACCCGCAAGGGGAACCTCCGACCTGCTGCCGGCAGCGATGGCCGCGCACCGCCGGGTGATCGAAACGGCACGCGCCGCCGCTGGTGGTTACGGCTTTCAGGAGATGGCAACGCCGATCTTCGAATTCGCCGAGGTGTTTTCCCGCCCGCTCGGCGACAGCAGTGATGTGGTCACCAAGGAGACCTATAACTTCACTGACCGTGGTGGCGAGACCCTGACCCTGAGGCCGGAGAACACCGCCGGTGTCGTGCGGGCGATGATCTCGAACGGCCTGACGCAGAGCCTGCCGCTGAAATTCTTCTATGCCGGCCCGATGTTTCGCTATGAGCGGCCGCAGAAGGGGCGGATGCGCCAGTTCCACCAGATCGGCATCGAATATCTCGGCCCGCAGGACGGCATCGCCGACGCCGAGATCATCGGCTGCGGGGCGCGGGTGCTGGATGATCTCGGTGTGCTTGGCAGTTGCAGCCTGCATCTGAATTCGCTTGGCGATGCCGCCAGTCGGCAGGCCTATCGCGCGGCGCTTGTCGGATTTCTGGAATCACATGCCGGTGATCTGTCTGCGGACAGCCAGGCGCGGTTGAAGACCAACCCGCTGCGTATCCTTGATTCAAAGGACCAGGGCGACCGCGCCATTCTGACCGAGGCGCCGCGGCTGGACGCGTATCTTAATGATGATTCGAAGGCGCATTTCGCCGCTGTCACCGGAGCTCTTGATGCGGCCGGTATCAGGTGGACCTTCGACCCGCTGCTGGTTCGTGGTCTCGATTACTACTGTCATACAGCGTTCGAATTCATCACCGATGAGCTTGGCGCGCAGGGAACGGTGCTTGGTGGCGGACGTTACGACGGGCTGTCGGAAATGCTTGGCGGTCCGCCGGTTGCGGGTGTTGGCTGGGCCGCCGGGGTGGAGCGGCTTGCGATGCTTCTTGGCGATGTCGAGGCTGACACACCACGTGTCGCCGTCATGCCGATGGACACCGAGGTCGAGGCCACATGTTTCGCCCTTGCAGAACAGCTTCGCTCACAAGGCATCGCGGTTGACCTGCCGACCGGCGGGGCCATTGGCAAGCGGATGAAGAAGGCCGACCGCGCCGGCATTCTCGTGGCGGTGATTCTTGGCAGTGACGAGGCTGCCGCTGGCACAGTGCAGATCCGTGACCTTCGTGCCGGAACGCAGCAGGCGGTCGCACAGGCCAAGCTCGGCACCGCCATCGCCGCGATCCTGTCCGCACATGTCGATGGAGCTGAAGGATGAGCCTGGCGCAATCCATGGCGCGGGTCGTGGCCCGCCGTGACGAGGTCGAGGCGAAACTTTCGGAGGCGGCTTCGCTGTCGCCAGATGATCTTGCCAGCCTGTCACGCGAGCTGTCCGAGCTGCGCCCGGTCTGCGAGCAGGTCGATCTGGTGCGTCGCCTTGAAGATGAACGTGACTCCGCCGAGGGGCTGGTGGCCGAGGCCGGCGATGATGCCGAGCTTGTCGAAATGGCGCGCGCGGAAATCCAGGAGATTGACGAACGTCTTCCCGACGAGATGAAGGCGCTGCAGCTTCTGTTGCTGCCGCGTGACAAGGATGATTCACGAAATGCCATCCTCGAGGTGCGTGCCGGCACCGGCGGCGACGAGGCCGCGCTGTTCGCCGCCGACCTGTTCGGCATGTATCAGCGTTTCGCGGCACGGCATGGCTGGCGCTTCGAGGTGATGGAGGTCTCGGAAACCGGCATCGGCGGCTACAAGGAAGCCACTGCCAATATCGCCGGAAGCGATGTGTTTGCACGGTTGAAATTTGAATCCGGTGTTCACCGGGTTCAGCGTGTTCCCGAGACCGAGGCCGGCGGGCGGATCCACACGTCGGCGGCGACAGTGGCGGTGCTGCCCGAGGCCGAGGATGTCGATATCGATGTGCAGGAGAGTGATCTGCGGATCGATGTGTTCCGCGCGTCTGGTCCGGGCGGCCAGTCGGTGAACACCACCGACAGCGCGGTGCGGATCACCCATATTCCGACCGGTATTGTGGTCAGCCAGCAGGATGAGAAATCCCAGCACAAGAACCGGGCGAAGGCGATGAAGATCCTGCGCGCCAGGCTGTATGACGCAGAGCGCGCCCGCCTGCAGGCCGAACGCGCCGCCTCGCGCAAGGGTCAGGTGGGCTCGGGCGACCGGTCGGAGCGCATCCGCACCTATAATTTTCCGCAGGGGCGCGTCACGGATCACCGCATCAACCTGACCCTCTACAAGCTCGACAAGGTGATTGCAGGTGAAGCTCTGGACGAGGTGGTCGATTCGCTGACAGCCGAGGATCAGGCGCAGCGCCTGGCCGAGGGCGATGAATGACGCCGCCGGTAGAGGCGCGCGACATCCTGCGACCAGCCACAAATCGCCTGCTTTCAGCTGGCATCGACAGCGCCGCGCTTGACAGCAGGCTTCTCCTTGCCGCCGCCATTGGCCGTGACGAGGCGGTTCTGCCGCACGAGACACTGGCCGGTTTCGGTGATGATGCCGCGGCCAGATTTGCCGCCTTTGTCGCGCGCCGCGCCGGCGGCGAGCCAGTCAGCCGGATCCGTGGCTGGCGGGAATTCTGGTCGCTTCGCTTTGATCTGACGCCGGCAACGCTGGACCCGCGCCCAGACAGCGAAACCCTTGTCATGGCGGCACTGGAAGAAGCTGGCAGGTTTGACAGACGGCCATTGCGGCTCCTCGATCTTGGGTGCGGCAGCGGTGCCTTGCTGCTGGCCTGCCTGTCAGAACTGGTGGGCGCCAGCGGCTGTGGGGTCGATATCGACGCCATGGCGGTAGAGACGGCGCGCGGCAATGCCCAAAGGCTCGGCCTTGGCGACCGGGCCAGCTTTCTTCACGGCGATTTTGCCAACCCCCAGGCAGGTGACGGCGGCTTCGATGTGATGCTGTGCAACCCGCCCTATATCCCGTCGGCGCAGATTGCCACACTCGCGCCCGAGGTGGCGCTGTTCGATCCGCAGCGCGCGCTTGACGGCGGGGAGGACGGGTTGGCGTGCTGGCGCGCGGTGATGCCGCGGATGGCTGCCGGGTTGGCGGCGGACGGTCGCGCTGTGGTGGAGATCGGTGCTGGCCAGGAAGATGAGGTCGCGGCGCTGGCGCAACAGTGCGGACTGGCCGAGACGCGGCGCGTTCGCGATCTTGGCGGAATTGTGCGCTGTCTTGTTTTGCGGCGTGACGAGCCGATGTCCGATGAGGGCTGAACCCTGGTCTAATTGTGCCGCAGGCGAATTTGGGCTTGCATCGGCATGTCCGTGACGGCTATGGTGCTCAACGTTGAGCGACGCGGTGCGCGACGCTCCCCACCTCCGGATATGGCGGTATAGATTGGCAGGCCGAGCGGGTCTCGGGTACGGCGGATGCCGTTTGCCACGACAATTAAACTAACTGGTAAACAGGTCGATGAGACAGCCTCAGAACGCAAAGCGCGGACGTGGACGTGGACGCCGCAGTAACGGCAATTCGCAACCGCATGTGCCCAATCGGAATACATCCTATGAATCGAATGGGCCGGATGTGAAGCTTCGCGGCAACGCGCAACAGCTGAACGAGAAATATCTGGCTCTGGCGCATGACGCCGCTGCCGCCGGCGAGCGGATCACCGCCGAGGCCTACACGCAGTTTGCCGATCATTATTTCCGGCTTCATCAGGCCGCTGTCGACGCCGCTGAAGAGCGCCGCTCACAGCATGCCGAGCGGCAGCCACGATCCGACGCACC
>JAYOST010000009.1:0-2944 GCA_038139365.1 Alphaproteobacteria bacterium | reverse complement strand
GACAGCGGTAATGGTGCCGTTGAAAAGGATGAGGCCGCCGCCGGCAATGCCGAGGTCGTTGATCTCAGCCCGGCAAAATTGTCGGAAATGGTGCAGGAAGAGCAGGATTCGGCATCGGCCTGATGCCGACCGCCAGCTTGTGGGCGCGAAGCCGCTAGTCCAGCACCTCGAGCTGGTCTCCGACGGTGACAATGCCCGACTCGATAATTTCAGCGAAAATTCCAAGATCGCCATGGCCAAGCCGCGCTTCCATGACGGGAAGATAATGCGGTCCGCGAATGGCTGTTTCGGGATCGACGTCGATCGCCGCGCAACGTCCCACCGGTGCCACAACCTGCAGAACCGCCGCGCCAAGCCTCACCTGGCAGCCGATCAACGCGGCCTCGGCGAACGGGGTGTCAGTCTCCAGCATGATGTTCAGCCGGAAGCGCCGCGCATCGGGGGCGGTGCCGGTGATCTCGGCAAAGCGTTCCACCGATGCGGTGCCACCAAGGGTGATCAGCGATGCCCTGGTATCGGCATATGACCCTTCGGCGATTCGCATCAGGTGCGGCGCGCCGGGTGTCTGGTCGCCAACAAAATCGGCGAAAAAAGCGTCAATCTGCTGGCGGCCATCCGCGCTGTCCATATCGGCGCTGAGCGCCAGCTTGCCCTGATGATGGATGTCGAGGCGTGTGCCATCGAACCTGCAGTCCAGTTCTGCCAGCGCCTCACTCGTCATCTGTTGCAGGAAGAGAGCCTTCTTCTGCCAGTTGCCCGGTGCCGCCTGGTCATGCTTCGGATGGCCGTTGCCGATCGCGAAGATCCGGTCATCGGGAAAATGCCGGCCTGCCTCGAGAAACACCTTGTCCCGGCAGACCCCGGTCAGGCCTTTGACCGGAAAATGCCAGAGTGAGTCAACGATCATATGGTGGTCCTGACTGTCGGGTTCGCACTCAGTTGGGTGAACGCTCCGAGGGAAGAGCATTCACCGTGGCAACCCGCACCGACCCGGTGGCCAGCATTTCGGCTTCGACAAGCTCGACCTGGTTTTGGAAACCCTCCAGCAGTTCCGCCGGAATTTTCTCGCCAGTCGGCAGACTGACGGTCATCGGGTTGACCTTGCGGTTATTCACCAGAATTTCGTAATGCAGATGCGGGCCGGTAGACCGGCCGGACGAGCCGACATAACCGATGATCTGGCCCTGCTCGACACGGCTGCCGGGGGTTATGCCACGGGCGATACGCGACATGTGGGCGTAGGCGGTGTCATAGGTGCTGTTGTGACGGATGCGGATATAGCGCCCGTAAGTCCCCTGCCATCCTGACTTTGTCACAACCCCGCTGCCAGCAGCGATGATCGGGGTGCCGGTCGGGGCGGCGAAATCGACACCCTTGTGCATCCTGTTATAGCCGTTGACCGGATGCCTGCGCATGCCATAGGACGATGACAGGCGGGCCCCGGAAATAGGCGTGCGGATCAGCGTGCGCGCAGCGGAATTGCCGTTGCGGTCATACCATCCGACACGGCTGCCATCATGGTCATAGCGGTAGAAGGCAAGCTGATCACCGGACAGCATCAGCCCGGCGTAATGAAGTTTGGTGGCAATTCTGTCGCCGGAAATCTGGTCGATCTGCTGTTCGTAAAGCAGTTCGAAGGCGTCGCCGCTGCGGATTTCCCGCTGGAAGTCGACAGAGAAACCCATAACCCGGATATATTCGGCAAGCGCATCATCGGGGATGCCGCTGCTGCCGGCGGCGCGGTAGATCGAATCATCGATCACGCCCTGGGCATAGGCCAGGTATCGTTCGACCGGCCGGATCGCGGTGAAGGCAAGCCAGCCTTCCTCGGGGTCATTGATCGCGAAGATGTCGCGGCCCTTGCCTGTGGTGAAGGCGAAGCCATCCTCGGCAATCCGCAAGGTAAGCCCGACGGGAAGCGCGCGAAGGCTGGCGCGGCCACTGACAGCGTTGATCGCGGCACCGATGTCATCGGCAGAATAGCCGGCGCGGCTCAGGACCTTGCCAAGACCCTCGCCCGAGCGGAGCTCGAATGTCTCTTCATTGCGGGTCATCCTGCCGGTCTGCGCCAGGTACATCTCGGTAACCGTGCGCGTCGCGCGCGGCAGGATTGTCTGCAGATCCGGGCGCGGCGTCGGGATTTCGATATCCACAGGATCGCCGGGATAGAGGTCGGCAATGTCGGGCTTTGCCGCAGGAAGCGGCATGCCGTCACTGCGAATCGGTTCCATTGCCGTTGCCATCGCCATCGTCGAGCCGGCGACCAGCGCCAGAATGGGAGCAACAGGTGCGGTGCCGTTGGCGACCAGACGAATCATGGTTCGAATCATGGTCCGAATCATCTTCCTGTTCCCAAATATCCCTGTGCGCACGGGTCGGGTGTGCCGACCAAATTCTGGCACATCATTGTTTATGTAATGTGTTTGGTCAATAGCAGCAGCGAAAATTTCAAGTGATTCAGAAATTTGTGCCATGACCTTACAGTGTTTTGTAGGGTTAGGATGTCGGCAGATCCAGCTTGCCGTCGACGAGAATCAGTCAAAATGCGGAAATGACTCACGCGCATGCCGTATCATGTGCTAGCCTCAGGCTCCGATCAGCCATGGGTTTGTCCGGCGGTTTGTCCGGCGCGCGGTGGCGCAAACGCCCGGAAAAGCCGCGAAAAACCGGGGAAAAACGGGCAATCGGAAAAAAAGTATGAAAAGCGCATTTTTAGGGTGGACACCACCGTGGGACCAGCCTATAAACCGCCCTCGTTGCCCTGACGGGCAGCGCCTCACCGGCCCGGCGGAACTTCCGCTAAACACCGGTCGCTATTTGAAAATGTAAGATCATTTGGAAGAGATTCGCGGGTGGCGGTCGTTGTGAACGTACCGTCCTTTGTAAAACACAAAGTCAGCCCGATGAATCTTTGAACGCTTACTTCAATGTGAAGTAGATGAAC
>JAYOST010000008.1:21962-32057 GCA_038139365.1 Alphaproteobacteria bacterium | reverse complement strand
CGATGGCCGCGCGCCGGCTGCAGACCTACACCTCGCTCTGGGCGATGATGCCGCATGATCCGAGCGGCGACATCCTTCCCTATGACGCCATCTGCGAAATGGTCGCCGGTGCCGGCTATGACGGCATGGCGATCGACCTTGGCGCCGGCGATGTCGCACAGGCCCGCGAGGTGCGCCCGCATATGGAGCGCCATGGCCTGACGCCGCTGATCGTCGCCTTTCCAAAGACTGTGGAATCGCTTCGTGAAACGCTGATCATGGCCAAGGATTTTGGCGCCCCCTTTGTTGATGTCATCGGCCAGGTGATGCCGCTCAGCGTCGACGGGATGATCCCGGTGATCCGCGAATGGATCGAAATGGCCGACCAGGTCGGCATGCCGATCCAGTTCGAGACACACCGCAACTGCATCACCAATGATCTCTATGCCACGCTCTGCCTGATTGACGCCGTACCGGAAATGCGGCTTTGCGCCGACCTCTCGCATTTCGTTGTCGACCGCGAATTCAAGCTGCCACTGGATCACCGCGACCAGGGGCTGATCCGGCGGATCATCGAACGCGCCGACAGTTTCCAGGGGCGTGTTGCCAGTCGCCAGCAAATCCAGTTGCAGCTGGATTTCCCACAGCATGCGAAATGGGTCGAGCTGTTTCGGGGCTGGTGGCGCGACGGGCTGGAAAGCTGGCGCTCACGGAATGAGTCAGGCGACTGCATCTTCCTGTGCGAGCTCGGACCGCCGGAATATGCGATGACTGGTCCGGACGGGCGCGAGATGTCGAACCGCTGGGACGAGGCGCTGACCATCCGCCGCTGGGTGATGGAGATGTGGGACGAGATGGAGCGGGCCTAGCCGCACCGCGCCATTGCCCGGCCTAGCCGTCCCGGCGTGCTGCGATCGCCTCGGCCAGGACGCACATCAACTCGAACATGATCGACACCCCGACCCAGGCTGTTCCGCCGGCCGCATCAAAAGGCGGCGAAACCTCGACAAGATCCGCCCCGACAAGATTGACCCCGGACAGCTCACGTACAATCTGCTGCGCCTGGAACGAGGTGACACCGCCGATTTCCGGCGTGCCGGTGCCCGGCGCAAAGCTTGGGTCGATGAAGTCGATATCGAAGGAACAATAGGTGGGCGCACCGCCGACAATCGCGCGGGCTTCTTCCATCACCGCCGGAATGCCGCGGTCGAACAGCTCCTCGATGCGGATGATTCGCACACCCTGCGCGATCCCCCAATCAACATCCTCGGTGTTGTAGGCGGTGCCGCGAATGCCGATCTGCACAACCCGCTTCGGGTCGAGGAGGCCTTCTTCGATGGCCCGGCGGAAAGGTGTGCCATGGGTGTAGCGGAAGCCGCCGAAATAGCTGTCGAACAGGTCGGTGTGGGCATCGAAATGAATCATCCCCACTGCCCCGTCACCAGCAATACCGCGCAGCACCGGAAGCGAGACAAGATGGTCGCCGCCCGCCGTCATCGGGGCGATGCCGCGCGCCGTCAGGTCGGCATAGAAGGCGGCGATGCGGGTCATGCTATCGTCGAGATCGATCGGGTTTGGCCCGACATCCCCCAGATCGGCGCAGTTCACCATGGTGAATGGGTTCACCCCGGTCACCGGATTCATCGCCCGGATCATCGTCGACAGGTCGCGGAGCTGGCGCGGACCATGTCGCGGGCCCGGCCGGTTTGTGGTGCCGGCATCCCATGGCACACCAACCAGCCCCATCTCCACCTCACCGATCCGCGGTGAATCCATCTCCAGATGCGGCAATCGCATGAAGCTCGGCATGCCGGCAAAGCGCGGCATATCCAGCGCGGATATGGGAATGAAGAAATGATCGTCGGTCATGCGGGGCCTCCTGAGATGCCGTCATCGCCGGCGGATGCCAGCGGCATCAGCCCGAAGTCTGTTTCCAGCCTGGACGCAAGGCCCGGGTCAATCAAGGCAGGCTGGTCTGCTGACAGAATGGCACGGACGCGCCGATGTGCAAGTCGCCAGATGTCCGGCGCACCGTCATCCTGCCATTCACCAATGCTGCGCCGGTCGCCAATCTGCGGATAGAGGAAATCGCTGTTCATGCGCGCCAGCGTCTCGGCCTCGCCAAGGAAATGGCCGGCACCGGTGGCGGCGGCATGGATCGCCGCCGGATCAAGCGTCACCGGCGAGACCTCGATGACGGAATGCGCGCTCAGGATGCCGCCAAGCATGTCATTGTCGATGACATAGGATTCCAGCGCGGTCGCCATCAGGCTGGCCTGGGTGCCAGCAGCCTGAGTGATAAAATGCGCACCGGCCTGAAGCGCCATGGTCACCGCCAGGCATTTTTCATGCCCCGCCTGCGCATCCGGCCATTTCGAGTCGGTCGCACCGGCGATGGTCGAGCTTGGCAGATCGTAGTGGCGAGCCATCTGGATCGCGGCCGCGGTCAGCTTCGCCTGTTCGCCGCCACCGCCGGTCATCGCCCCGGTACGAAGGTCAGTGACCATAGGGCGCGGCCCGAAGATGGCGCGGACATCAGGCGCTGCCAGCCAGGCCACCACCATACCGGCAAGCGTTTCGGCCGTGGTCTGCGCGACACAGCCGGCGATGGTCACCGGGCTCGAGGCGCCAAGCTGGCCAAAGGTGTTGACCATGACCGGCACGCCGCGCCGCGCGGCATGGACAAGCACCCGCACCGAATCCGGATCAAACCGCAAAGGCGGCACCACATGATTGATGTTCAGTGACAGAAACGGGGCGGCGCGAAACGCGTCCTCGGATCCGGCAAACGCATGCGCCAGCGCCAGGATCGCATCGACATTTTCCGGTGATGAGGCGCTGACCACCACATGTTTCCTTGTGCCGGACAAACAAGCCCAGGCGGTATTCACTTCCATGGACCGCGCATCCTCGATATCGCGCGCCACCATCGGCCGGCTGAAGAAATGGATATGCTCCATTTTCTCGACGATACGGGCGGCGGCATGAATATCGGCAAGTGTCGAAGGCCGGTAACGGTGCGTATCGAGATCAAGAACCTCCGGCGAAGCCCCACCGGTGCCAAGATGCACCTCGGTCCCGCCAAGCACCAGATCGCGCCCACCGCCGCGGCCATGCAGGGTGATCATTGATGGCAAGGCCGCCAGACATCGTTCGACAAGCTCACGCGGGAACAGCAGGCGGCCGTCTGCGGACAGGCTGCCGCCAGCCCCGGCAACCAGCGCCGCCACCTCGTCAGGCGCTTCGGCAAGGCCGGTCTCGGCCAGAAGGGTCAGCGCCGCCTGGTGAAGGGCATCAAGCTCGCCACTGCCAAGAAGCTGGAGCCTGCCGCCAACGGCAGCCAGCGCGGGACCGGCAACGGTTTCGGCCTGGGCCTGCGTTGCCCGCCCACGACGGCCGCGACGTTGCCTTGGCGATGTCTTGTCTTCGGACATGGAATGGTTCCGGCTATTCCTCTGATGTCTCAGCATTGCGGCTTGCGGCGCGGCGGACAAGGGCTTTATCCACCTGTCATTCCTTGCGAAGCAGCATCAGCAGGGCGATCACCGTCGCACCGATCCCGAACAGCACCGGTGTCGGCGGCAGCATACTGCCAAAGCCGATTTCCCACATCATCACCCAGGCAGGTGTCAGATAGGAATATGCCATCACCTTGGCACTTGGCAGGCGCAGCGTGGCATATTGCAATAAAAAGAAGGACGAGGCGGTCGAGAACAGCGTCAGATAACCAATTGTGATCCAGACCATACGGGGAAGCGCTGTCCAGTCGGTCGCCCGGATTTCGCCAAAGCCGACCACCCCGAGAATGATCGAACCGGCGATCAACATGCCGAAGGTGAAGACCGCCGCGCCCTCGCCGCGATTCAGCTTGCGCACCATCGGGGTGTAGAGCGCATGCGCGATGCAGCCGACGAAATAGATCATTTCGCCACGGCCGATATCGAAGGCCTTCATCGCTGCCAGATCGCCACGGAAAATCACCCAGAGCGCACCGCAGGCGGCAATGCCCAGAGCCAGTGCCATGCGCGGTGTTGTCACCTGGCGCAACAGCCACCATCCGAACACGGCCGACATCAGCGGCATCAACGTGAACACCGCCGCCGCTGACACCGGATTGGCCGTCTTCAACCCCTCGAACATCAGCACGAAATAGAGGGTGAACAAACCGCCGAGAAGAAAGTACCGCCAGGGCGCCTGCAGATAGTCACGCTTGATGTCGCCCTGAAGGGCGGCGACCATCCCCATGACAATTGTGGCAAGGACAAACCGTGCTGTTGTAATGGCCT
The DNA here is from genome assembly GCA_038139365.1 of Alphaproteobacteria bacterium. GTDB lineage: Bacteria > Pseudomonadota > Alphaproteobacteria > Puniceispirillales > Puniceispirillaceae > UBA8309. The sequence goes on along the minus strand of JAYOST010000008.1, from coordinate 27,792 downwards.
GCGGGGCTATGTCATTGGCGACGATGGCACCAAGGCTGAAGGAACCGGCGACCAGCGCCGAGAACCCGAGCATCGCGAAATGCCCGCGCACCTCGTCTGATGTCAGTCCGGCGCCGATCATACGCCGAACCGGTCGAGGTAAGTCTCGGCAAGCCGTGCTGTCACATCGGCAAAATGCGGGGCCTGCGAAAGGGCAAGGTCGGTATCGCCATGCGAGCCGATCCAGGCGAGCAGCGCCAGTCGCCGCAACATCACAAAACTGTCAATCTCGAACTCGTCCTCTCTGGTGAGGTGCCTGACCTGACGATACCCCTCAAGCCAGGCGGTGCGCAATGCCGGAACCTGCGGATGATCCTCCATGAAGCTGATGCCGGCGGCAAAATCATACATGAACCATCCGAACCCGCTGTCATCGAAATCGATCAGTCTTGTCCGCCCGCCATCGATCAGCAGGTTGGCAAGGCGCATGTCGGCATGGATCAGACCATAGCGCTCGGCGCCCCTTCCGTAGACGGCAAGCCGTTCACGAAGACACACCTCTGCAGACGACAGGATTGCCGCGATCCGGTCATCAACACCCGGCGCATCCCGCCAGTCACCCCAGGTCGGGGCAGGCCCGAACACCGCCTCATCATCCCAGACCAGCCTTTCAAAGGGCTGCGGCAGGGGCCATGAGATCACATGAAGATGCGCGCGCGCCGCGATGCCGCCAAGCTGGCGGAAGGCGGCGACCAGATCCTGGTCAGGGTCCGGCTCGTCGCCTTCGAGAAATTCGAACATCACCATATGGCGCGGCAACAGCGCCGCTGTGCCAAGCTTCTGAATAAACTTGCCATCGCGTCCGGCAACGGGCCTTGCTGTTTCTACCCCGCCATCTCGCGACAGTGCCGCCATCCAGGCAAGTTCGCATTCAATGGCGCGGCGAGAATGATAGCCCTCGCGATGGATGCGCAGGATGGAGCGGAAGCCGCCGGCAGCCTCGACCAGGTAGGTGGCATTTTCCGAAAGGTTTATGAGGTTCGGCTGCGCGTCCGCCGGGACGTCCCACAATGGCAGCGCCTCAGCCGCAAGATGAGCCAGCGCCGGAAGGCGCGTCGCGTCTGAATCTGTCAATGGCATTCCTCCGGGCGGGACAATCTTGCCGAGACCCCGAAACATAATTGACATCGGCACGACTTGCACCACACAATCGAATCATCAGCGCACTGTAAATATTCTGCGCAGCATACCTCAGTGAATAATGTGGTCGTGCTCTTTCACGACATAAGATCATGATGGAGGTTCCCAATGAACATGGGTCTGGCACCCCGCCCCGCGAACGAGGATTTACGCGCACAGACAGTCGTGAAAACCGGCTTGATGGATGCGCCGAATCCCGACCTGTTCCAGATTTACTGTGATCTGGCCAAAGACATCACCGGCTTCGAAACCGCCACTTTCAGCCTCTATGACGGCGAAATGAAATGTTCCATCGCCGAGGCTGGCAATGATGATTTCGTTCCGGGCTCAAAATCCGAGCGTCATGAATTGAACGTCTGCGCCTATGTGCTTCTCGACACTGAACCGTTGTTGATGGAAGACATGCTGAAGGATCCGACCTGGAAGGATCATCCGCATCTTCAGGGCATGGAGCAGGGTCCCGGCTATGCCGGCTTCCCGGTGATCAACAGCGAGAATTTCGCTCTTGGCACTCTGTGTATGCTGAACCCCAGCGGTCCCAAGGGCCTGAATGACGAGCAGATCATCCAGATCAAGAAGATCACGAGCAGCATCGCACACATGCTTGATCTCCAGATCAAGCAGAAGGAGCTGACCTCGCAACGCATGCTTGAGGCCCTCTCCCACTTCCAGAAGGTTGAGCGGGGCTTTGGTCTCGAAGACTTCAAAATCTATGTCTCGCTCTGTTCCGAGCTGAGTGTCTCGGTTGAGGATGCCGAGGGCATCATCAAGGTCGGCCTCGCCGCAGTCGATGATGCCGGCCGTGTGCAGATGACCGAGGCTGGCCGCAAGCTGCAGTTCGACATGAACCTTCAGCAAAAAGCGATGAAGCGGATCAAGATGGATGCCAGCGAGGCAGACGCCTTGCTCGACGAGATGTTTGCGGAGATTGACTGACCATGTTTGCGAAAATTTTCAATTTCAAGTTCAACGGGGTCGCCGAGGCCAAAGTGGCCGCATCCTTCATCTCCGACGCTTTCGGCAAGCTGATCGTCAGCAACAACATGCGCTCGCTGAACATCTCGATCGGCAAATGCGGCAGCCTGTCGATCCAGACAAAGTTCGAGAACAGCGATGACCTGAAAATCTTCGAGGGTAAAGCCACCGAAGTGTTCAGGGACCTCAAGGAGACCATGATCTACAAAGAGGACACTTTCGCTGGCGTCTACATCTTCAATTACGAGGCCGAGGCCATCAAGGCCGAGGTGGTGGCGAACTAGCGTCCTGATCATCCGGGCTGTCGCCAAGACCGCCGATGACAGTGACGACAGGCGTTACCTGATGCCGGCGAACAGTAAAAGCCACGTGATGATCACAGCTGGATGCGCCAAGCTGGTCGAACTGGCTTCCAGTCTTATCGGGACCGGCGCCGGCATGGGCCGACATCTCCGGCGGTGGGCAGGCCAGACCTCTGCGATTCAGTATCGAGGGCGCCCGGCAAAGGCCATCGCACCGGCGGAACCCGGCCTGCCACCTTTGCCATTTCAATGGCTGGCGTTGTCGGGGCAAAGACCAGAAGGCAGCCTGTCATGTCCGGAACAGGCTGCGGGGTCATGACCACGGCATAGGAGAACGCGCCACTCTCCTGCGCCGCAAGCAGGCCTTGCACCGGGGTCTTGCGGTGCGATGCGGCATCTTCGAGCATCGCACCGGTGACAATCACGCCCTGCCGATGACTGCTGTCGCCAAAACCGGTCAGAACGCGATGCGCCTCGAGCACCGCTGCCTGCCCGGTATCGGTGTCGCTGATGATGTCGAGAAGCGCCATCGCGGCAAGGGCGACATTGCCACGCCGGAGCTGAAGTTCGGCGGCGAGCACAGTAGCAACATCATCATCCGCATCAACCCTGCGAATCCAGGCCAGTGTGCGCGCCGCCGCCTCCAGATTGTCCGCGGCGAGCTGCTGGCGCATCGTGTCATGGCTGAGGTCGAGATAGTTGCGCTGGCTGTCAGCAGCTGCTGGCCCCAAAACAAGACCAGCGCCAACAAGACCAGCGCCAACAAGTCCAACTCCAGCGAAAATGGCGACGGCAAGAAGGGCGGCGGCAAGAGGGGCGGCGGCAAGAGGAGCGGCGGCAAGAGGAGCGGCGGCAGGCAGCGCGCCGCCGGGTTCGAACACAGATTTGGACGGCACAAAAAACAGCACGGACACCACACAAAACCCACAGGTCCAGGATGCCCGAAATTAAAGGAATTAAGAGACTAATTCGACACAATCTTGATAGGGTAACTATGGTGTCGGCTGTCAGGACAGCATGGCAACGCCCGCCCATTCATTTGCGGAGATGAAGATGGAAGTCATTCTGAAGATCATTCACTATTTCTCGATCCTCTTCGCTGGCGGCGTGACCGTCGGCAGCGTCATTATCCAGTCTGCCTATGTCCGTGCCGGCGAGGTACCGCCGCCATATGTCGGCAAGGCCTTTGCGCGTCTCGGCTATATCGGGCTTGCCTCGATTGTACTGTTGTGGATCAGCGGCATCGGGCTGGCGCATTTGATCTATGGCGGTCTTGGGATCAACGGCGCCTTTCATGTAAAGCTTCTGGGTGCCGCACTTGTTCTCGGCATTTCGGCCTACGCCAACCTTCATGTCCACCAGGCGATAAAGGCAAAGCGCCCGCCAAACCCGGTGCTGATGAAGCGGCTGGTGCAGGGTGGCAGGATCGGGCTTGTGCTTGCTATTGGCGGTGCGGCCGTGGCCTTCTCGGGCTAGCCAGCGAGAGAAAAACGCCTCTTCGCGCCAGACACCGCCTGACGGGTGCCATCCGGGGCGTCATCGCGCGTGTCATCGTTGGCCTCAATGAAACGCGGCACCTTCTTAAGCTGACGGCGCAGCTTTTTCGGCGCGTCGCCAAGCGACAGTTGCCGAAACTTGGCAAGCGGGGCGAAGACGCGCGCGCGCTCTGCGGATTCCGGCCATACCTTGGCGACCTTTGTCACCTTGATCAGAAAATACAGCACCGGTTCCTGCGCCCGCGACTTTGGATGATAGAAGATCGGTCGTGATTTCTGTTTCACCTTGCCGCGAAGCCCTGCCTCCTCGTAAAGCTCGCGCTTCGCCGCCGCGACGAGAGGCTCGCCACGTTTCACGACACCCTTGGGAAACGTCAACTTTCCCCGGTGGCGGCGGCTGCTCACCAGGCACAGTTCGATTCCCTTCGACGTCTTCCGATAGGCGATGGCACCGACTTTCATTCGGACTCCCTTGCGCAACACGCACGGTGTGCGCTATTTTTATGCAACATTTGCGTAGAACATAACATGAAACCCAAAGAATTCAAACGCTGGAGAAAGGCGCTCGGTTTGAGCCAGTCCGTGGCCGCAAAGAAGCTCGGCCTGAAACTGCGGACTGTGCAGTATTATGAAAAGGGTGAACGCCGCGGCAAAAAGATCGACATTCCGAAGACGGTGGAGCTGGCCTGTTTCGTCATCTCCTGCGGTGTCGAGGAGGTCGACTACGCCGAACCCGAAGGACGAGCTGTAGATCGCACCGCGACGAAACGCATTCTGTCACCAAAGGCTGCCAGTGAATGACGGCCACGCCGCATTCCTTGCCGCATCCCTTTAGTAGATTTTCGGAATGTAGAGATTGTCGGGCAACGTGCGTCGCTCATAGTCGGGGTTGAAGACCCGTTCGGGGAGTTCGACCTTTTCGTGACCAATCTCGTGATAGGGAATTTTCGAGAGGATGTGCTCCATGCAATTCAACCTCTCGCGCTTCTTGTCATTGCCCTCGACGATGTACCAGGGCGCCTCGGCAATGGAGGTGCGCTCGAACATCTCCTCCTTGGCCTTTGTGTATTGTTCCCAGCGGATGCGGCTTTCCAGATCCATCGGCGACAGCTTCCACTGTTTCATCGGGTCATGGATGCGCATCATGAATCGCAACTGCTGTTCCTCGTCACTGATCGAGAACCAGTATTTCAGCAGAATGATGCCGGAGCGCACCAGCATCCGTTCGAATTCGGTGACATCCTGGAAGAATTGTTCGACCTGATCTTCGGAGGCGAAACCCATCACCCGCTCGACGCCGGCACGGTTGTACCAGGAGCGGTCAAACAGCACGATCTCACCACCGGCGGGAAGGTGCGGAACATAACGCTGAAAATACCATTGTGACATCTCGCGCTCGGACGGTTTCTGCAGCGCCACGACACGCGCCACCCGCGGGTCAAGCCGCTGTGTGATGCGCTTGATCACACCACCCTTGCCGGCGCTGTCGCGGCCCTCGCAGATAATCAGGACCTTGGCGTTGGTGGCGACCACCCAGTCCTGAAGCTTGATCAACTCTGACTGCAGACGCAGCAGATTGGGGAAATAGATGCGCCCATCCAGACTTTCCGGATGGTGTTTCCTGTAGAGCTTGCGCATGTCCTCGGACAGGACCGGCTCGTTGAATTCAACCTCGAGAAGATCGTCAAGCGTCTCCTCGAACTCGGCCTGCATCCATTCATTCAGCCTGTCAAACCTGTCTTTGGTCATAATATCCCTGCCTGTCGCTCACAGCTGCGCCGCCTTCTTTCTCCGCCTTGCCAGAGCAACCGGAATCCGCGTCTGTGACCTGTTCGATATATAGCATGAAATAGGGTCGAACCGCCAAAAATGCCAGAT
>JAYOST010000008.1:0-21862 GCA_038139365.1 Alphaproteobacteria bacterium | reverse complement strand
GGCCAGCCCGGTTAGGCCAGCAGACACCCATGTCAGCCGCGATAGCGTGCCTGCGGCAGCCCGGCTGTGCCAAGGCCGGTGATCGCGAACAGGCTGCCAGCCTCAGGCTGGTTACTGGTATCGCCGACACCTTCCGAAATCGAGGTGACATAAAGCGTGTCGAGATCGGCACCGCCGAACATCACCTTGCTTGGCTTTTCCACCGGCATGTCGATGATCCTGTCGACTTTGCCGTCTGGGGTTACCCGCACCACCTGCCAGCCGCCAACGCCGGCAAACCAGTACCCACCGTCAATATCGATGGTGGCCCCATCGGGGCGTCCGGCAAGATCGCGACAATCAAGGAACACCCGCCGCCCCGACGGCGTGCCGGTGTCCAGATCATAGTCACAGGCCCAGATGGTCTGCACAGACTGGTTGGTGTCGGCGTAATACATGACCCGGCCATCCGGCGAATGGGCCAGGCCGTTGGTGGTGAAGACCGGATCGAAAAAGGCGGTGACGCTGTGATCATGGTCAAGCCGGTAGAACCTGCCGCGCGCCTCGCGCGGACCGCCATCATCCTGCATGGTTCCAGCCCAGAACCGACCCATCGGATCAGTGCCGCCATCATTGAAGCGGTTGCCAGGGCGGTCGGCTTCGGGCTGCGCAAGGCAGCTTTTCTCGCCACTTTCCGGATCAAACAGATAAAGACCGCTTTGCGTGGCGATGACAAGTCCGCCGGCCTCGCGCCGGGCAAGACAGCCAATCTGCTCGCCAACTTCATATGTCGCGTTGTCACCGCTCGACGGATCAAAACAATGCACCAGCCCGCCGCGGATATCGACCCACCACAGGCGCTGGTCGCCCTCATCCCACCAGGCCCCCTCGCCAAGCCGCGAGCGGCTGGCAACCACACATTCTACAGACACCGCCACAAAACCCTCCATCTGGCCTTTGCATTTCCTGTCCGTTCAACCATGTCGGCGCCATCAAGGCAACATCGCAAAGCTGGCGTTGCCAGGGGACGTTTCATCTTGTCTCCAGAAGTTACCTGCCGGCTAATGGGTTTCCTGCATCCCTGATGCATGCCAAGTGAAGGAGCTGTCCATTATGCGGATGCAGCTGAACCAGACACCATCACTGGTTATCGCCAGATGAGTCCAAGCAAGCGCCTCCAGACCATCATCGATGACGGGCTGTGCCTTGGCTGCGGGCTGTGCAGTGCGGTTGCCGGCCCACAGGCGCTGACATTCGGGCGGGGCAAGGATGGCGAGCCACAGCCGCTGCCGGGGCCAGATCTGAACGACGACGTGATGGATCTGGTCTATGACATCTGCCCCGGATTCAACCTTGAGGGCCTGCCACCGGCGATCGCCGCGGCGGCGCCAAATCAGGATCTTGTCTGGGGTCCGCATGTGCGGATGGTTCAGGCGCATGCCGGCAATCCCCGGCAACGCCACCGCGCCGCCACCGGCGGCGTCCTGACGGCGCTTGCCTGTCATCTTCTGGATAGCGGTCGCGTCGGTCTTGTCGCGCATGTCCGCGCAGCAAGTGACCCACCCCATTTCGGTGAGGCGACGGTCAGCCGCACGGCAGACGAGGCGTTTGCAGCTGCCGGATCGCGCTATGGCCCGACAGCGGCACTGCTGTCCATCGCGGCGCTTCTTGACGCCGGCGAGCCTTTCGCACTGATCGCCAAGCCGTGCGATCTGAATGCCATGCGGCGTCTGGCCCATCATGATCCGCGGGTGAACAAGCTGGTCAGATACTGGCTGACGCCTGTCTGTGGCGGCTTCATGCCGGATGCCGGCTTCCGCCAGTTTGCCCGGCGGATGGGACATGACCCGGACAGCATCACAGCGGTGCGGTATCGCGGTCATGGATGTCCGGGACCTACCCGTATCGAGCACGAGGATGGCACCGCGGCAGACCATCATTATCTCGATGTCTGGGGACAGGATGACAGCCAGTGGGTGCTTCCCTTCCGCTGCAAGATCTGCGCTGACGGTATTGGCGAGGCGGCGGATATCGCTGCTGCCGACAACTGGGATGGTGGTGCGCCGACGCGCGAACTGGCGGACACTGACCCGGGAAGCAACGCCGTAATCATCCGCACAGCCTCCGGTGCCGCGCTTTTTGATGAGGCGGTCGCGGCTGGTGCCCTTGTCGAGGAGATGCCGCTTGGCGTCGATGATTTGAGCAGGATGCAACCGCATCATGTGAAAAAGAAACTGAGCGGCCTTGCCAGATCGCGAGGCCTTGCCGAAGCCGGCAGCCTGGCACCGCGGCTGGTCAATATGCGGGCCGAGGCACTGGATGCCACGCTTGGCGAGGAGGCCGCCACCACCGAACAACAGGGCGCGGCGCGGCGTGCGCGTGCAAGACGGTATGTGGCAGACTAGCCCTTTTTCACTTCGACACCCAGCGCGCCATGTCTGGCAAGGGTGCCGGCGAAATGCTTGACCAATCCCACTTCTTTTACATTCAGGTCATTGACAAGGCGGTCATTGTTCTTCTCTGTCGGGCTGAACATCACGCCGGTCTTTCTATCGGCGCTCACAAACCCCTTCTGTTCAAGCATTTTGACATTGCGACGCACCGTTTCCTTGTCCAGTCCGGTCAGATCGGCAATCAACGCATAAGTCAGTTTCTTGGTGCTGCTTGTCACGCCCGTCTGTGATGCAAACCAGCCATCGATCGTGGCTTCATAGGTGTCTTCCGTCAGGTCTTCGCTGACGAGAAGAAGGTGATGCCAGCAGATAACCTGCAAAACGAGGTAGGCGTTGGCGCTGCCAACAAATTTCAAACAATATTGGCTGCGGATGATTTCCATCTCAAGAAACCGCCGCCAGATCACAGAAAAATTATCTTCAAAGGTCATGGGTCACGACCACCAAAAAAAACAACGCACGGGCTTCAAGCGTGCTCATTCCGAGCGCCTCTACTGTTCCTCATGACAAAATCCATGTCAATGCTGGTATTTTTCAGGTCTGGGAGATGGATTGTGCGTGCCGAAGGTCGAAACACAAACCAGATTGGAGACGTGCTGATCGACCGCGTGTCGAAGCTGCCGTTTATGATCGTCGACGAAGTGATGCTGAACAACATTCCGCATGTGAAACTGAAGTGCCAGGCGCCGGAGGACAGCCGCACCAAGACGTTGTCGCGTGCTGCGCTGAGCATGAACTTCCAGCGGTTTGATATGGGCTGACGACACGGTCGTCCCCATTATGCACGGGTGGTAGAGCGGAGTAGCGACACGGCGGTGAGGGCGGTGAGCGCGGTGAAGGCGCGGGCCTAAAGGTCCAATTTGCCAGACACTTTGTCCAGCCGGTCAAGAAACTCGAACAGTTGTGTCATCTCGGTCTCATCAAACACACTGGTGAGATGATCGTTCCGCTTGAGCATCAAAGGGTCCAGACGCCCGAGAAGCTGCCGCGCGGCATCGGTAAGCTTCAGCTTGTGGACACGCCTGTCGCCGACATGGTTCTTGCTGACAAGAAGCCCCTCTGCGACCAGCCGGTCAACGATCCGGCTGACCTGGCCCTTGTCGAAGCCGGCAGCCTTGACGATCTCTTTCTGTGTGCTGGCAAGCTGTTTATCGATCACCAGAAGCACCCGCCAATGCGCCATCGGCAGCGCCCCATGACGACGAAGCAGGTCCGATGCCTGTGCGTTCAGATTGGCCTGAAGCCGGGCAAGACGGAAGGGCAGAAAGGTTGACAAGTCATATGGTTGAACAAAGTCCGCGCTTCCCCTGTCAGCATCGTGCAGTGCTGTATCAGAGGCCACGTCAGGAAATTTGTCAGTCATGCTTGTTTCTATTTTGAAAGAGACGAACGGGGCTAAAAAAACGCTGGAGTCAACTATGCGTTCAAATTTGGCAGGAGTAAACTGTGAAAAGAACATAGCCCTCACCGGTCACACCAGATGCCGCTGTCCCGATGGTCACAAACAGCGCTTTTGCTGTATGGGTTCAGTCCGGCGCGCATGCCGGCCAGCGCCAAGAGGGAAACGTTGATCAGCCGGCATCCTGATGACATGCTGCCTCTTCAGGAGCGGGTCGGCAGGGCCTGAAATGATAGAACCTGACCGCTATCGGTGGAGGAGATGTGTGGCAACAGCCCCGAAATTGGCGATCATCCGCGGCGACGGCATCGGCGGTGATGTCACCGACGCGATGCTGGCCGTCATCATCGCAGCACTGGATCGCGCCGGCGCACAGCCCCCGGTGAGCGATGACATCCATGCCGGTGCCGCCTATTTTGCCGAGACCGGGCGTGACATCGAAACCGATGGAGAAAACCGCGCCGGCGCGGCTGACGCCATGGTCCTCGGGGCCATTGGCCTTCCATCCATCCGCCATGATGACGGCACCGAAATTTCCCCGCATCTTCGCCTTCGCGACAGGTTCCAGCTGTATGCCGGGGTTCGGCCCGTACGGGCCTACCCGAACGCACCGCAGCGGCTTGCCGATCCACGCGCAGGAAGCCTCGATCTGGTCATCGTCAGGGAATCGACCGAAGGGCTGTTCTATACGGCAGCGGTGCATGATCGCTCGCCCATCGAAGGTGATCCAGCAGCCCCCGATGCTGTCAGCGATGTCATGCGGATCAGCGCATCGACCACACGAAAGCTTCATGATTTTGCCTTTCGCTTGGCCACCAGACGCCGCGATCGTGGCCACCCGGGGCACCTGACCTGCGTTGACAAGGCGAATGTCTTCAAGTCGCAGGCGTTTTTCCGCACGCTGTTCGACGAGGTGGCGGCGCACCACCCGCAGGTCGCGACAGGCTACAGCTATGTCGACGCCATGGCGCTGGAGATGGTTCGCCGTCCGTGGGATTACGATGTGATGGTGATGGAGAACATGTTCGGTGACATCCTGTCGGATCTGGCCGGCGGGCTGGTTGGCGGCATGGGAATGGCAGCCTGCGGCGAGATCGGCGATAACAACGCCTTGTTCCAGCCGGCGCACGGGTCCGCCCCCGATATCGCCGGACAGGATCGCGCCAACCCGCTTGCCGCCATTCTCAGCGGTGTGATGATGCTTGATTATCTGGCCGATAGATGCGGCCTGCCGGCCTATGGCGATGCGGCGCGGCTGGTCGAGGCGGCGGTCGATGGCGGCTTTGCAGAGAATGCCATCCGGCCCATGGAATTTGGCGGCAACATGGGAACCATTGCTGTGACGAAGGCCATTCTCGAGAGATTGAAACCCACAGGATAGGAGCGAATCCGCAATGTATGCGATAATCGTCGACTTTGAGATCGAGGACGGACAGATCGGATCCTTCCTGCCATTGATGACCGAAAATGCCGCCGCCTCACTGCGTGATGAGCCGGGGTGCCGACAATTCGATGTCTGCCAGAGCCCCGACGACCCGCAGCAGATTTTTCTTTACGAACTCTATGACGACCGCGCCGCTTTCGAGGCGCATCTCGGAATGCCACATTTCCAGGCCTTTGACGCCGCCACCGCCGACATGATCCGTTCAAAGACAGTGCGCGCCTACACCCGTCTGGCCGGCTAGCCTGCCGCCCCCCACAGGAACATGCCAACCACCGCAAGGCTGCCGGCAAGCTGGACTAGGAAAATCCCAACCGAAGCCAAGTGCAGCAGCCCGAACATCCGCTTCGCCGCGGCGTCGCCATCAAGGTCGCGGTCGCGATAGATGTTGATCCGCGGTGTCAGCACAAAGACATTCAACGCAAACCCCGCCGCGATCAGCAATGAGACATGGCTTTGCCATGCCGCCCCCGCCGTCATCGCGGCGCCGCTGGCGGCAAGTGCCAGCGCAAGTCCGAACAGAAACATCCTTGGAAACAACACCCGCAGGAACGCCCCGACAGCCTTCGCCGACAGCGTCTTGAACGCCGCCTGCGGCACCACCGCCATGAAGAAGATCATGAAGCCGGCAATCGCCGCGTGCAGGATGGCGAGAAGCGCCATGATTGACCCCCTTGATGTGTGACTCAGCTAGTATGAAGAGCGTATCGCTGGCCGCATCCATCGGGCAAGGCGGGCCATTGCCGCAGGTCTCGCGCACAGATTCAGCGGTCACGCAAGGCGCAGTCCCGCCATCCAGCCAAGTGACGCGTCGGTATCGCCGTTTGCCGGCTTGTATTCAGCCCCCAGCGGAGCGTCATACCCGCGATCAGCAAGATGTCCGAAGATATGGGCATAGCTGACCTCGCCCTCGTCCGGGCGCCCACGATGCGGCACGCCGGCGAATTGCACATGGCCGATGATGTCCAGATTGGCGTCGATCCGGCGGGTCAGGTCCCCCTCGAGGATCTGCACATGATAGCAATCGAACATCAGCCTGACATTCGGCGCGCCGACAGCTTCGATGATGCGGCGCGCCTGGTCGGTATGGTTCAGGAAATATCCCGGCGCATCATAGGGGTTCAGCGGCTCTATCAGGATGCCGCACCCGCTTGCCGCCGCCACACTGGCGGCATGGTGAAGGTTGTCGATAAAACAGGTCTGTGCCGCCGGCCCCTCGGCAAACCCTGCCATCACATGAATGTTGGCGGCGTCAATGGCGGCGGCATAGGCAACAGCCTCGTCGATGGCGGCGCGGGCCTCAGCTTCGCGGCCAACCAGCGCGGCAAGGCCGTTCTCGCCAGCAGCAACATTACCGCGCCGCGTGTTCAGCCCGATCATGGCAAGCCCGGTTTCCCGCAGCACGGCCCTTACCACGCCGCTGTCATGATCATAGGGCCAGTGGCACTCCACCGCGTCAAAGCCGGCGGCATGGGCCGCGCGAATGGCATCGGCAAGCGGCAGGTCATTCCACAGAAAGCCGAGATTTGCGGAAAACCTTGTCATTCGTCTCAATCCATATCAAAGCCGGTAGCCAGACCGTCAACCTGTCCGGGGCTCAGCACCATGCCATGCCGGTCCTGCCGGCAACAAGCGGAATGCCCCGTGCCGACTGGAATTTACCCATTCACGCATCCGCTGACATGTGACACGATATGGTGTGAATTCGGACACACCATGACAGAGTCTAAGTAACGCGATGACAGATCGAGCAACCATTCCAGCCATGCCCGATTTTGAATCGCCGGCATTCCTGTCATCCCATGTCGAGGACATCCTGGCCTTCTATGAGCCGGTCGCCTTGGACAGCGCTGGCGGTTTCTTCCATTTCTTTCTCGATGACGGCACCGTCTATGACCATGACACCCGCCATCTGGTGAGCTCAACCCGCTTTGTCTTCAATTACGCGAATGCCTTTCTTCGCACCGGGCGGGCGCATTACCGCGACTGGGCGGCGCACGGGCTGCGCTATCTCGAAACCCACCATCTGACCGATGAAGGGCATCACCTGTGGCAGCGCAACGGTGATGTCATCGAGGATGGGCGCGCCATGGCCTATGGCCATTCCTTCGTCATGCTGGCCGCAGCCTGGGCGCATCAGGCCAGCATCGCCGGGGCCGACAGGCTGATCGCCGACACCTGGGATTTCATGGAGGCGCAGTTCTACGAACCTGCCCGTCAGGCCTATGCCGACGAGCGTGACGCCAGTCTTGCCACGCTGTCCCCCTATCGCGGCCAGAACGCCAACATGCATACGGTCGAAGCGCTGATCGCCGCCTTTGAGGCCACTGGCGAGGCCCGCTATCTTGACCGCGCCGATCTGGTCGCAAGACGTTTCACCGTCGATCTGGCCGCGGTTGCCGATGGCCAGATCTGGGAACATTACACCACAGACTGGCAGCATGACTGGACCTACAACATCGACAAGCCGGATGATCTGTTCAAACCCTGGGGGTTCCAGCCGGGTCATCAGGTCGAATGGACAAAGCTGCTGCTGCAGATCGACACGCATCGTCCTGCCGACTGGCATCTGCCAACAGCGATCCGGCTCTATGACACGGCGATGAAAAAGGGCTGGGATGCGGAATATGGCGGACTTGTCTACGGCTATGCCCCGGATGGCAGCTTTGCCGACGCGCATAAATATTTCTGGGTGCAGGCCGAGGCGCTCGCCGCCGCCTGGCGGCTCTTTGCCCGCACCGGCGAGGAACGCTACCGCGCCGATTATCACCGGTTGTGGGCATGGTCATGGGATCATCTGATCGACCATGAGCATGGCGCCTGGTTCCGCATCACCAGCCGCGAGGGACAGAAGGTCGAACCCTATAAATCCCCGGCCGGCAAGACCGACTATCACACCATGGGTGCCTGCTGGGATGTGTTGTCCGTGATGCAGGGGAACGATGTCTGAAGGGCGGTCAGTCAGGATCAGCGATGAACACAGACAGCACCATAGGCGGTTTCAGCACATCACCCCGACAGACCAGCTATGATGTGGTGATCATCGGCGGGGCGATCATGGGATCCGCAAGCGCCTGGTTCCTTACGCAGAATCCGGATTTTGACGGCAGCATCCTGGTGGTTGAGCGCGACCCGGGCTATGGCCAGTCCTCGACCGCGCACACCAATTCCTGTATGCGCCAGCAATTCTCCACGGCGCTGAACATCCATATCTCGCAATTTGCTGCCGATTTCGTAAAGAACCTGCGAAGCTATATGGGTGACGAGCGCGTCCCCGAGCTTGGCATTCAGAATTATGGCTATATGTATCTTGCCGACAATGACGGTTTCGCCGCACAGCTTCGGGCCAACCAGAAGATCCAGCTGGATGCCGGCACCGCGACCGAGATCCTGTCACCCGACGAGATCGGGGCACGCTATCCGTTCTACAATCTTGATGACATCCGCCTTGGCTCGATCAATCTGCGCGATGAAGGCTATTGGGATGGCGGCACGGTGTTCGACTGGCTGCGACGCTCGGCCCGTGAAAACGGCGCCGAATATATCGCTGCCGAAGTGGTGGCGATCGGCCGGTCCAACGGCGGCGAAGGTGATCAGGTCACCCAGGTCACCCAGGTCACCCATGTCACCCTGGCCTCGGGCGAGACGGTGTCATGCGGCACCCTGGTCAATGCCAGCGGCCCGCGCGCGGCGCGCACCGCAGCGATGGCCGGCATCGAAATTCCGGTCGAGCCGCGTAAGCGCTTCACCTGGATCTTCACCGCCGAACGCCCGCTTGACCGTGACCTGCCGCTGACCATCGACCCATCAGGCGTTCATGTCCGCCAGGACGGGCCTGACACCTATCTTGCCGGCTGTGCGGCCAACCCCGACCCGGCGGTGGATTACGATGATTTCACCATGGACCATGACCGCTGGCAGGACCATGTCTGGCCGATTCTGGCACACCGCATCCCGCAGTTCGACTCGCTCCGGGTGATCACGGAATGGGCTGGTCATTACGCCTTCAACACGCTGGACCAGAACGCCATCCTCGGCCCGCATGACAAGCTCGGCAATTTCATCTTCCAGAACGGGTTTTCCGGCCATGGTCTGCAACAGAGCCCGGCGATGGGGCGCGGCGTGGCGGAATTGATCACCTATGGCGAATTCCGCAGCCTCGATCTGTCGCCCTTTTCCTGGGACCGCATCGCCGCCGGACGGCCGCTTGTCGAGACCGCGGTGATCTGACAACCGGCGGGCCGGTCTATCCCGACTGGAAGCGCGCCATCCAGTTTCGCAATTCCAGCATGCGCACCGCATCCCCCTGTGCCTCGGGGCTGGTCGACAGCCGCGCCGCCGCTTCAACGTCGCTCTCGGCCGACAAAAGATCATCAGCAACCTGCGGCGAGACCTGGCCTGTGCCGCCAAGATAGCGGCCAACATAGGCCGGGCTGAATTCGGGGTGGTACTGCATGCCCCAGAAATCGATACCATCACGCGCGATGGCGAAGGCCTGGACCCGGCTGTGCGCGTTGCCAGCCAGCCGCACCGCCCCCTCGGGAAGCCGTACCACTTCATCACGATGCGTACAGGGCACGGCGAAGCCGTCTCGCCGTCCGGCCATCATCGGATGCGCACGGCCAGCCGTGGTCAGCTCTATGCCGGTCGCCATCCCGTCCTCACGCCCGTTCGGTGATTCCGCGGATGATCCGCCAAGGATCGAGGCGGCAAGCTGCATTCCATTGCAGGATCCGATCACCGGACGTGCCGCCGCAAACGCCGCCCGCATCACCGCGGCCAGCGGCGCGGCGCGGTCATCATCGGTGTTCCATTCGACCGAGGATCCAGTGAAGACCACCCCGTCAAACTGCGTCAGATCGGGTGTATCATCACCGTCATAGGGGGAGATGATCTCGATCTCAGCGCTGGAATCGATCCTGCTCAGCGCCGCTGCATACACCTCGGCAAGCGTGGCCCCGGCCCGCGCCACCAGCGATGCGCTGACGGCGCTCGGGTTGCTTTCGATGATCAGGATACGTGGCATGGCAGGATACGTGGCATGGTGCGGCTCAACCGGTGCCAGCGGTCTTACGATAGAGATCCTCGAGATAACGCTGATGTGCCAGCGCCGCCGGTTCGAGGTCAGCCTGTGCCGGCCGGTCATACCCATAATGCTTATGCCGGTCCTCGCCGCGCACCAGCATCGCGGTGTCGAGGTCATGCTTGGTCTGTTTCACATGCGGTGCGATGTACTGCACATTCAGGCCAATGCGGCGATCATTGCTGCGGTTCGGCATCGAGGCATGCAGCGTCCAGCCATGATGAAAGGACGCCTCGCCGGGCTGCAACGCGCAGAGCACTGCCTTGTCCTCATCAATCCCCTTCACCGTCTGGCCCTGGAGGAGAACATTGGACTCATCCGCGGTTGCCTCATGGTCATAGCGGCCATGGGTATGGCTGCCGGGAATCATCCGCATGCAGCCGCTGACATCATCGGCCACCGACAGGGCCAGCCACATCGACACCTGATCATCATGGCTGAGCCCCCAATAGGTCAGATCCTGGTGCCAGCTGACATGGCTTGGCGCGTTGGCCTCTTTGATGATGTAGGTAGCATTGTAGAGAAGGATGTCGGGGCCAATCAGCGACTCAACGACATCGAGCACTATCCTGTCGGTCGCCAGCTGCAGCGGCGAGGTCAGGATGGTATGGGCCTTAGAGCGGTAATGAAGCGAGCCGATCTGACTCTCGGCCGCCTCCATCGAGGCACGGTGCCGCGCCGCCTCGTCGGCTGTCAGGATCGGGACAGCACCGATATAGCCGTCCCGATGATAGGCATCCGCCAGCACCGGAATATCCATCCGCGCCTCCTTCAGCAACACTCTGGGGCACCCGGCCCATCGCGCTATAGAGACAAAAACCGACTGACTTGGCAAGATGGTAACGGCCGGTCCGACGCAGGTTTTCCGACAGTCCGAACAGCTGCCCTGCCCGGTGCGAAACCAAGAAAAATCTTGAAGCCAGAGGGCCAGCCACCCTACTCTCACAGCGGTGCAGGGCCCGGGAGACATGACAATGGCAGAGCGCGTCAATACGGTGATTGTGGGCGGCGGCCAGGCCGGTCTGGCGATGAGCGCGCATCTCCGCAAGCAAGGGGTCGAGCATCTGATCCTCGAGCGTGATCGGGTTGCGGAGCGGTGGCGCAGCGCCCGCTGGGACAGCCTCGTGGCGAACGGCCCTGCCTGGCATGACCGATTCCCCGCGCAGGAATTTGCCGGCATCGGTGGAGATGATTTTGCGACGCGCGATGATGTCATCGCCTATTTCGAGAATTTTGCCAAAGCAATCGAGGCGCCGATAAGATGTGGTGTCGAAGTGACCTCGGTCACCCGTCAGTCGGATGCCTCGGCATTTCTTATCGAGACCTCCACGGGACCGATTGAGGCGCAGAATCTTGTCGCCGCCACCGGCCCGTTCCAGACGCCGGTGATCCCGCAGCTGGTTCCGGACACGAAGGGCATCACGCAGCTTCACTCGGCCCGGTACCGCAACCCGGGCCAGCTTGCCGATGGCGGCGTCCTTGTTGTCGGAGCCGGGTCATCCGGGTCGCAGATTGCCGATGAACTTCTGCGATCCGGCCGAAGGGTGTTCCTGTCGATCGGCCCGCATGACCGGCCACCGCGCCGCTATCGCGGCAAGGATTTTGTCTGGTGGCTTGGCGTGCTTGGCAAATGGACGCTGAAGACGCCGCCACAGGGACGCGAGCATGTCACCATCGCGGTCAGCGGCGCGCATGGCGGCGAGACGGTCGATTTCCGGCGCTTTGCCGCACGCGGCATGACCCTTCTTGGCATGACCGAACGACACCAGGCCGGCGTGATGCATTTTGCTGATGATCTGGCGCGCAACATCACCGCCGGTGATGAGAACTATCTCGGCCTTCTTGACGAGGCGGATGCCTATGTCGCAGCCAACGGGCTCGACCTTCCGGATGACCCGGCGGCCCGCCGGATTGAGACTGATCCCGATTGCATGACCACCCCGGTCAGGTCGCTTGACCTTGTCGCAGAGGGCATCAGCAGCATCATCTGGGCCACCGGCTACGCCCAGGATTTCGGCTGGCTGAAGCTTGATTGCTTCCACCCTGACGGCCGGCCACACCACTATGACGGCATCGCCGAAATACCCGGACTCTATTTTCTCGGCCTGCCGTGGCTGTCGATGCGCGGCTCCTCGTTCATCTGGGGTGTGTGGGAGGATGCGGCACGGCTGGCAGGTGACATCGCCTCCCACCGCGGGGCGGCGGCGTGACCGACAGCAGCATCGACATCCTGCGTGATCTGATCGCTTTCCCGACTGTCAGCCGCGACAGCAATCTGGCGTTGATCGGCTATTGCGCCACACGGCTCGAGGATATCGGCGCGGATGTTGAAATCATCGAGGATGCCGGCGGCACAAAGGCCAATCTCTATGCCACCATTGGCCCGCGCGATAGTGGCGGCGTGATGCTGTCAGGCCATACCGATGTTGTGCCGGTTGACGGCCAGAACTGGACAAAGGCGCCCTTTACCGCCACCGAGGTGGACGGGCTGATCTATGGCCGCGGCACCGCCGACATGAAGGGCTTCGTCGCTTGCGCGCTGGCGGCAGCACTGGCCACCAGGGGTCGTGACCTGGCGACGCCGCTGCATCTCGCCTTTTCGCATGACGAGGAAATCGGCTGCGTCGGAGTCCGCTCGATGATCGATATGCTGGTCGCCGCACCGGTCAGGCCGGCGATGTGCGTGGTCGGCGAGCCAACCGGCATGAAGATCGCCACCGGCCACAAGGGCAAGACAGCGCTCCTTGGCAACTGTGTCGGGCGTGCCGCGCATTCCTCGCAGGCCCCGCAGGGTGTGAACGCCATCCATCTTGCCTGTGACCTGGTGGCGGCGATCCGCGCCCTGCAGCAGGAGATCATCGACAGCGGCCAGCGCGACGATGCGTTCGACATTCCCTTCACGACGCTTCACGCCGGCAAGATCGAGGGCGGGGTTCTTCTCAACATTGTTCCCGAACACGCAAGCGTCACCTTCGAAATCCGAAACCTTCCCGCGGAACAGCCCGATGGGCTGGTCAACCGGCTTCGAGACGCCATAAGACCGGTGATCGCGGCGGCACAGGCCATCGCCCCCGAGGCCGGCATCACACTGGAGGTGACGAACAGCTATCCCGGCCTGTCGACCTCACCGGATGCCGAAGTGGTGGCGCTGTTCACCGAACTCGCCGGCGATGACGAACGAATCAAAGTGGCCTTCGGCACCGAGGGTGGATTGTTCAACAGCGATCTCGGGGTGCCGACAATCGTCTGCGGGCCAGGCTCGATGCAGCAGGGGCACAAGCCAGATGAATTCATCGCCATCGCGCAGCTCACCGCCTGCGACAGCATGCTGGCAAGGCTGACAGACAGGCTGGCTGCCGGCCTCTAGACCGCTACCGGTCGTCACCGGCGACGCCGTAGGACGGCGATGCCGCCGGGTCGAGTGCCCGCGTCACATAATCGTTCATCTGCGGTCTGTAGACCTGCCAGGCGGCATCAAGCATGCTGATCGGGCAATCCTCTGTCCAGTCGCAGCGAAGATCGACAAGCGGCCAGGACTGGTCGCCGGCGATCAGCATCCCAGCCGAATGCAACGGCCCGGCTTCGCCGCCAGCCGCGAGCCCGGCAAACAGCGCCGCCATCAACCTGTCACCAAGATGACCACCTTCAGCGGCAAAGCCGGCAAGAACCGCTGACGGCACTTCCGACCCGGCGAGCAGATTGCCGGCGGCAGCGGCATCCCTTGCCTTGCCCTCGGCATTGATGCCAAGCGCATGGTCACCGGAGAAAATGGCCGTCCCGCCATCGGCATCGACGGCAAGCAGCTGGCGCCAGCTGGTATGGCCGGCAGCCTTGATCACCTGATCCACCGCAGCCGACGCGTCCAGCCCCGCCGCCATCGCGTCAAGGACAAGCGGGCCAAGTCGCGGGTCGGTCACATTCTGGCTTGCCACTGCGCCGGTGCCGGCACGCACAAAGGCGCAGCGCGCTGCCACAGCCGGTGAGGAGGACGTCACGGCAACACCGAACTGGCCGCTGTCGGGACAGCGGGCGACGATTGAAAATGTCATGTTTCGGCCTCGTCGGGAATGACTGCAGTGGCATCGATCTCGACAAGCCATTCGGGGCGCGCCAGCGCGCTGACCACCAGCCCGGTCGAAACCGGATGGACGCCCTTTATATATGTGCCGATGGTCCGGTAGACCGCCTCACGGTGGCGCACATCGGTGATATAGACGACAATTTTCACAAGATCCGCCATCTCGCCTCCAGCTTCCTCGATAAGCTGGCGGATATTCTGCATCACCTTGTGCGTCTGTTCGGCTGGATCATGACTGTCGATATTGACAGCGTCATCCAGGTTCTGCGGGCATTGACCACGCATCCAGACGGTGCGTCCACCGCGCGTCACCACCGCCTGGCACAGATCATTGTCAAGGCTCTGTTCGGGATAGGTATCGCGCGTGTTGAAAGATCTGATCCGTTGATGCGCCATGGCTGCCTCCGCTGCTAAGGGCTGATGTCCTGCTTCTTTGTCGGCGATGGCGCGACCGCTGGTCAATAGGGCTGATGATACCTGCCATCCTGTTGCCACCGCTATTTGCGGCGCGTTGCCACCTTGCGCTCGCGATGCATGACATAGAGGCCCGAGGCGACAATGATCGCCGATCCGGCCCAGGTCCAGCCGTCCGGGAACTGCCCGAACAGCAGAAAGCCATAAAGGCTGGCCCAGATAATGAGGGTGTAATGAAGCGGCGAGACAACCACCGCCAGACCGATTTCCAGCGCCCTGATCACCAGATATTCACCCAGAGCCGCCATCACAGACATCAGCACCAGCACCGGCACCAGCCGCTGGTCGATCGTCGCCCAGACAAAGGGCAAGGTCAGGGTCAGCATCAGCGTCGCCGTCAGCGCGGTATAGGCGACGGTGGTCGCGGTCCTGTCACGATGGCCTATATGGCGCGAAATAATCTGCCGTCCGGCAAACAGCGTGGCCGCTGTCAGCGGCAGCAGCAGCCCCGGGTGGAAACTCTCAAACCCAGGCCGGATGACCACCAGCGTTGCCAGAAACCCGATGATGGTGGCGGTCCAGCGGTGCATGCCGACACGTTCGCCAAGAAGGATCGCACCAAGCATGGTGACCACCAGCGGCGCAACGAAAGTCACCGACACCGCATCGGCAAGGGCGACGAAATTGAGCCCGATGATGAACAATGTCGCCGAGGCCGCCGCCATGGCCCCGCGCACAACCTGAAGAACCGGATGGCTTGTCCGTAGAACCGCGCGTCCGCGAAGACCGATCAGCACAACCACCCCGAGACACAGCGCCAGCTGACGCGCCCAGACAATCTGCATGGCCGGCATGAACTGCGTCAGATATTTCGCCTGCGCGTCAACGGCGGCGAAGACAAACATGCCGGCCAGCATGAACATCGCCCCACGGATGTTGTCGGCCCGGTCCGGGCTGTCCGTCCGCGGCTTTTCGGCGGTCTCTCGCTGTATCATGGTATCCATCGCCTGGTCGGGATGCCGGAGATGACACCGCTGTTCCAAGCCTACGCCGAAACAGGGGCAAAAGCACCTTTCACCGGCGCGACAGCAGAGCGTCCTGCCAGGCCAGATAGCTGTCCTTCGGGGTGCGTGTCTGGTTTTCATAATCGACATGCACCAGCCCGAACCGCTTGCTGTAGCCAAATGCCCACTCGTAATTGTCGAGAAGCGACCAGGCAAAATAACCTTTCAACGGCACGCCTTCATCCACCAGCGCCGCGAGCGCGCCCAGGTGCCCTTCGAAATAGCTGGTGCGTTCGGGGTCGGTCACACCGCCGCCGGCGTTCACCACGTCGGCATTCGCCATGCCATTTTCGGTGACATAGAGCGGCAGCCCGGGCGCGTAGTCCCGTGCCATCCGCCGCAGAAAAAAGGCCAGCCCGCCAGGATCGATTTCCCAGCCCATATCAGTCTTCGGAAGATCGCCGCGAACGCATCTGAAGCCAAGATGCGGCTCGTCATCGTCAGGGGCGATCACCGCGCGGGTGTAGTAATTGCTTCCCGCCCAGTCGAGCGGCGTCGAAATCAGGGCAAGATCATCCTCATAACCATCCGGCATGTGATCGCCGAACAGCGCCAGCACCTCTTCGGGGTAGCGTCCCTTGAAGATCGACTCCTCGAACCAGCGGTTATAGATGGCGTCGAACAGATGCGCCTTTTCGGCGGCGCGTGGCGAGTCATCCACCGGAACGGCGAATTCCTTGTTCAGAACGCAGCCGAGATTGATCTGCCCGTGGCCCCGCATCACCTCGATCGACCGGCCATGCGCCAGCTGCACATGATGCATCGATTTCGCGGTGGCGGCGAGATCACACAGACCCGGCGCATGAAGCCCCCAGTAATGGCTGAGGAAGGAGACACACCAGGGCTCGTTGATCGGGGCGACGCTGGCCAGCCTGTCGCCAAAATGGCTTATCACCAGGTCGGTGTAGTCGGCAAACCGGCCGGCGACATCGCGGTTCTGCCATCCACCGGCATCGGCGTGGCGTTGCGGCAGGTCCCAGTGGTAGAGCGTCGCAAAGGGCTGCAACCCGCGCTCCAGCATCTCATCGAGAAGCCGGTCATAGAAGGAAAGCCCCTTTGGGTTTACCTCGCCATCCGATTGCGGCAGCAGGCGCGGCCAGGAAAACGAGAACCTGTAGGCGCCGAAGCCGCCCTCGCTGACAAGATCAAGGTCCTCGGCATAACGGTGATAATGGTCACAGGCCACCGACCCGTCGGTGCCGTCGGCGATGGCGCCGGGGCGGCGCGCGAAACTGTCCCAGTGCGACGGGCCGCATCCGCCAAAATCAGTGCCCTCGATCTGATAGCTTGATGTCGCCACCCCGAACAGCATGTCCGAGGGAAAGTCAGCCATCACCCGTCTCAGGTTCATACCGGCACCCCGTCTGCAGGCCGCACCACCACTAGAAAAGATGCGCCCGCACCGGATCGAAACTGAATCCTGCGGTATCGCCAACCGCAAGGTCGGTGGCCTCACCTGAGGCAAAACGGAACAATGTGTCCTGGCTCGACATCAGCTCGACAATGGTCTCGGTGCCAAGGCGTTCGACAAGGGTAACCCGTCCGGCGAGTTTGCCCTTCGGGTCGAGATAAAGGTGCTGCGGACGGATGCCGAGCCTGGCGGCGCTCCCGGATTTCTTTTCGGTGGATACAAGGCGAATGCCGTCAACCTCCAGCCCGTCACCTTCGAACCCGGCGGTCAGGCCGTCAGTGGCGGTCGAGGTCACCGTCCCATCGAAAAAATTCATCTGCGGCGAGCCAAGGAAGCCGGCGACGAATTCATTCTCCGGCATGTTGAACAGATCCATCGGTGCGCCGACCTGCATCACCTCGCCATCCTTGAGCACGACAATCTTGTCGGCCAGGGTCATCGCCTCGACCTGGTCATGCGTCACATAGATGGTGGTGGCCTCGAGCTGGCTGTGAAGCTTGGCGATCTCAACCCGGGTATCATGGCGCAGCGCGGCATCGAGGTTCGACAGCGGCTCGTCAAACAGGAACACATCCGGGTTGCGGACAATGGCGCGTCCGATGGCAACACGCTGGCGCTGGCCACCAGACAGCGCCGCCGGACGGCGGTCGAGCAGATGTTCCATCTGCAGGATTTTCGCGGCAGCCTCGACACGGTCCCGGATCTCCGGCTTCGCCACACCCTGAAGCTCCAGCGAGAAAGCCATGTTGTGAAAGACCGACATGTGCGGATAGAGCGCGTAGGACTGGAACACCATGGCAATGCCGCGCTTTGAAGGCGGCAGATCCATGACCACACGATCGGCAATAACGATCTCGCCGCTGGTCAGGGATTCAAGCCCGGCAATCAGGCGCAGCAAGGTGGATTTGCCGCATCCCGACGGCCCTACGAATACGACGAACTCGCCCTTGTTGATCTCGAGATCAACGCTG
Organism: Alphaproteobacteria bacterium; assembly: GCA_038139365.1. Classification (GTDB taxonomy): domain Bacteria; phylum Pseudomonadota; class Alphaproteobacteria; order Puniceispirillales; family Puniceispirillaceae; genus UBA8309. Next base: position 3,569 of record JAYOST010000008.1, on the reverse strand, counting down.
CGGATGACCTCGGTCTTGCCAAAGGCCTTGTTGACGTTTTTCAGTTCGACCTGAGCCATCTAGATCTCCTCGAATGATGCTGTCAGCGTGTCGAAGTCAAAGCTGCAACGAAGCGTCTGCTGTTCCGACTCACGGTCGAACACAATCTGCCGCGGCCCGCCGGAGAGTTCCGACATGCGGTTCGCCTCCATCATCGCAGGCTGCTGCCTGCGCCATTTCAGGAAGGCGGCGAATTCGGCATAGATCGAACCTTTTCGCGATGCCTCATCGAGCGCCGCACGCTGCATATGCTGCTCACTGATCGGCAGCCATGTCCTGTTGCCGATGGAAAATCCACCATTCGGCTCGGACTGCCGCCATACCATCGGTGTGCGGCAGGTATCGCGCCCCGGGAAGGTCGCCGCAAACTCGATTCCCCAGGGGTCCTGCATCGCCTCAAGCGGAATGTCGCGGACATCCTCAAAGCCGAGCTCCTCACCCTGATAGACGCAGGCCGACCCGATCAGGCAGGTCTCGAGCTTCAGTAGCAGAAGCTGCATCGCATCGCCCCTGTCCGCAGACAGGCCGAGCGCGGCAAGCTGGCGCGTCGCTGAACGCGGCACGTCATGATTGGAGAAGGCGAAGGACAGCCGTCCGCTGTCATTGAACTCGGCGAGCGCAACCGAGATCGCATCCTTCATCCCTTCGACGCTCAGCCCGGCCCATTCCAGAAGATCGAAATTATAGGTGGCATGAAGCCGCCCGGGCATGGTGAAAGTGGCACTGACCTTGACCGCGTCATCATTGTCACCGTCACACTCTCCCATCAGGAACCTGTCTTCATACGCGTCGGCAACCTCGCGGATGGCCTCGCTGAAGAGCTGAATCGCCGGCTGGTTCAACTGCGCCGCATCGTGAAGCTGCCGGAAAAAGGGCTGCTGGTCCTGCGGCAGCGGGCCAACCTCGAACTGCGGGTTCGGCGGGTTATCACGATAAGGAGCGCTGTCACCATTGATGGTGTGCACGGCATCAAGACGGAAACCGTCAACGCCGCGGTCGAACCAGAAGCGCGCGACATCCATCATCGCCTCGCGCACCGCCGGGTTGGCGTGGTTCAGGTTCGGCTGACTCGGCAGGAAATTGTGAAGGTAATATTGCTGCCGGCGCGGCTCCCAGCTCCAGGCCCGCCCCCCGAAGAAGGACAGCCAGTTGGTCGGCGCCGAGCCGTCGGGCTTGGGGTCGACCCAGTGGAACCAGTCGGCCTTGTCATTATCGCGCGACTGCCGGCTTTCCCTGAACCACCGGTGCTGGTCCGAGCAATGCGCCGGCACAATGTCGATCATCAGCTTCATGCCAAGATCATGGACTCTTTCAATCAGCGCGTCGAAATCGTCGAGCGTCCCGTATTCCGGATTGATCGCGCAATAATCAGACACATCATAGCCGAAATCCTTCTGCGGCGAGGCGAAGAACGGGCTGATCCAGATCGCGTCAACACCAAGATCGGCGACGTAGGAAAGGCGCGAGGTGATGCCGGGCAGATCGCCAATGCCGTCACCATTCGAATCCTGGAAGGAGCGCGGATAGATCTGGTAGATCACGGCGGTTTCCCACCATTTCAGACTGGACAAATCTATCCCCCCTTCACCGAGCCAGCGAGCAGCCCGCGAATGAAGTAACGCTGCATGGCGAGAAACACGATGACCGGCACGATCATCGAAATCACCGCCGAGGCGTTCAGAAGATGAAGCTGGTCCTTGAAGGTGCCAAGCTGCTTCTCGAGCCGGATCGGGAAAACCAGATCGGTGCCTTCGTTCGGCCCGATATAGAGCGCCACGATCAGGTCATTCCAAACCCACAGGAACTGGAAGATGCTGAAGCTTGCCAATGCCGGCACCGACAGCGGCACGATCAGGCGGGTAAAGATCTGGATATGATTGGCACCGTCGATCCGCGCGCTTTCCAGCAATTCACGCGGCAGGCCAACGATATAGTTGCGCAGAAGATAGATCGCCAGCGGAAGCCCGAAGGCGGTATGAGTGATCCACAGACTGGCGAAGGTCTTCGACGGGTACGCACAGCTCTGCGTCAGCTCGCAATCTGTCAGGAACTGCTTCAGCGCCGCCGCCCAGGAGGCGATCCCGCTGAAGCCCTGCAGGATCGGCAGAAAGGCCAGCTGCGTCGGCACCACCATCAGCGACACGACGATGACAAACAGCCAGTCACGCCCCGGAAAGCGCATCCACGCGAAAGCATAGGCGGCGAAGGCGGCGATGGTGATCGGGATGATGGTCGCTGGAATGGTCACGATGAAGGAGGAAATCAGAGCGTTCGGCACATTCTTGTTCTCGAACAGCACCTCGGCATAGGCCTCGCTGCCAAACACCGGGTCCTGATTGATGATGGCCTCGAGATTCTTCGGCTTCGGCACCGTCGCCTCGGTGAAGCTCCAGATGAAATCTCCATTCGGCTCGAAGACAAACGCACCACCGCGTACATCCATGGCCTCGCCGGGCGGGACCAGCTTTCGGATCAGCTTCGTCTTGCCGGGCGTGTCGGGATCGGGAACACGGCCCTTGAACAGGATCGATCTCACCTCACCGGAAATCGGAAAGGATTGCTCGTCCCTGTTCAGCCGTTCGAAGATGTTGCCGGTCATCTCGGTGACTTCACTGCTGTCACCCTTGTCGTGGGTGCTGAACCGGTGACCAAGCTCGGTCGGCGAGTAGGACGTCCAGAAACCGGAGGTCTGCGATGCCAGCTCAGAGCGCAGCGACGTGGTGACAAGCGCGATGAAAGGGACCACCCAGATGAAGACGATCAGTCCCAGCACTACATGGCGAAGCGTACGGCCGATCATCAGTGGAACCCCTTCTGTTCGCGCCGGATGCGCCAGGCGTTGAAAACCATATTCGGAATGACCGTCAGCATCAGCATGATGGCAATCGCGGCAAACAGGTTGTCGACATTGTCGCCACCGATCGACCAGTTGTTGCGGGCGTTTTCCATCATGGTCGCCAACAGCAGCTTGTCATCGTCATTCGCCGACAGCGCATAGGGGATATCGAAGACTTTCAGAACAAGGATGACGAGCGTCGTCCAGACCACGACAACGGTGGAATAGATCTGCGGAAGCTTGACGCGGAAGAACATCTGGAACGGATTTGCGCCATCGATGGTGGCGGCCTCGATGGTGTCCTGTGGCACACCGCGAAGCGCCGCCGAGAAGATCACCATGGCGAATCCCGTCTGCACCCAGACAAGGATCCACATCAGGAAGAAATTGCCCCAGAATTTCAAGTTGTAGAGCGGTTCGTTATATTCCGCCCCATGCCCCAGAAGCGCCTTCAGCAGACCAATCTGGTAGGACGGCGTGGCGCCGTTCATCGTAACCAGAGGTTCGATGCCGCCGCCGGCGAAGATGTTCCGCCAGATTACCGCCGCGCCAACGAACGAGATGGCCAGCGGCACGAAGATGAAGGTCTTCGCGATCACCCCCCAGCGCACCGAATCCGCCAGCACCGCGATCAGCAGCCCAAGCGAGATACAGGCGGACGGCACCAGCACCAGCCACATCAGGCTGTTGCGCA